>NZ_JAEQDE010000133.1:0-24282 GCF_020737865.1 Microcoleus sp. PH2017_35_SFW_U_B | reverse complement strand
ATGATGAAGCAGAATTCCGCTGAATATCAAACTGTTGAAGCTTCTGACGAAAATTGCTACGCAGATGCGAGTTTCAGACAGCCCGAAAGTGCAGGTGCGGATGCAGGCGAGGAAGTTGAGCCGATTTGGTTTCACACCCACTTTGAAGACAGCATGGAGATGTACGCCGATGCTGCAACGGTGGCCGAGCATTTCAACAATCACAAGACTTGGTTTTGTCAGTGCGCTGCGCCAATGAAGGCCCAGCCGATCGGCGAAAACGGCTACGATCTATTAATCGGTCGTTTTGGGGCCTTCGGCTACCGAGTTGAAGCAAGAATTGGTTTAGAGTTGCTGCCGCCTGACGCTGAAGGCTGCTATTTGATTCAGACTATCCCGGTTCCGAATTATACCTCGCCCGGATATGAAGTGGATTTTCGATCGGCAATGAAGCTAGTCGAGATACCGTCTGACGAGTTTGCAGCCGATTGGCCTGCGTCGCAACGCGCCCAGCTACCGCCTGCGATTACCAGCGCCACCTGGAAGCTGGATTTAGCTGTAGGGGTTTGCTTTCCCAAGTTTATTCGATCGATGTCTCAACCTCTCATTGAAAAAACCGGCGATGCGCTTTTGGAAAAAATCATCAAACAAGTCAACCGCCGCTTGACATATAAAACTCAGCTTGTTTTCCATGAAAGTTTAGGAATTCCCTTTCCCAAAAACCCGAAGAAACACTAACAAAAAAACGCTCGCGGTTGAAACCATAGCGGATCGAATGAAAGATGAGGTACGTTGTTGGGCTTTAGCCCTCTTTCTTAGTTGAACTGCTTATAAGCTGTCATACCTCATCTTTTTAATACCAATTTTTAACGAAATAACAGTATTCTTGTCCCCCCCCTGATTCATGGGGGGGGGGCTAGGGGGGTGTTCGAGTGTTGCACAATTTTAGATAATTGGTATAAGAAACATTATATTATGCTTTTCACTCGCCGTCCTGCCGAGTACCCTTCAGGAAAGCTAACGCCTGCGTTTTTGTAAACCTAGTTTCAACCGCCGCCTGCGTTTCTGCGCCGCCAGCAAGGCAAACTCACAAAGCCCCTATTTTTACTCACAGTAACGTGACAAGAAGATTTAATCGAACCAACATTAAAACCGCTGTTATTTCTAATCGCATTTCCCCTTCCTCCCTGACTCGCGACTGCCAGCAAACTGCCCTTAACCGTATTATTTTCTACAATTGCATTCTGCATCCCATTAATTTTTTGCTCAGTATCTGCATTCACATAAATCAAAGGCCAATCACCCTTAACATTAGACAATAACTTATTCCCAAAAATCCTCACATCTCGAATCCGAGGCACTTGAGAAATACCGATGTAAGAATTGCCAGTATTACCGACAATCTCCGCTTGCCGAACCGAAGTTCCGCCGCAGCAAGCATGAATCACAATTCCCCCTCCGTCATTGCTGAGAAACTCGGAATCTTTCAGTTGATGTCGGTACACTTGAAAGTCATTATCTTGTATTAAAACATTCCAGCCGGCCCATTCGATCGCCCTACTGTTAAAACTCGTATTTTTCCCAGCGACTCCCGCGCCTGTATCGTCCGTCCACCAGCGCTTGCGGGCATCATCTCGAATCGCATTATTTTTAACAACCAAGCCATTTCCCGACGCTCGGATTCCCGCCCTCATGGTATGATAAACCCAATTATCGCGAATCGCAATACCTTTGCGAAACAGACCCGGCTCAGCACTTGGTTCCGCCGTCGGCACAAAGTTTTCTTCAGATTTGCCAGCCTTGGAACGGTTGACTAAGATACCGAAATGGTTGCTATAGTCGAATCTAACATCATATTCTTCAACAACATCAGTCTTGTCAGATTTTACTTGATATTCAGGTTGCTGGTAATTATCTGTTATACTATCGTTAAGTCGATTGTTGGCAATTAAGACATTAGCCAAAGCATTAACTTTGATATTAGCGACATAGGGATTGGCATATCGCTGCCACGCTGCTTGAAAATTCAGGTCTGGGACTGAGGAACTGGGTTCGGCAACGTTATTGCTGCGGAGGCCGTAAACCACAATATTTCGATTTTTACTGTAGTCGAGGTTGCTGAGCAAGTAAATTGGCGATCGGTTAATATCTAGATTAACCACACCAATATTGCTATCAGTATTAGGATTTTCAGTAAAGATTCTTTTAAAAGCCGTGCTGTTCGGACTTCCCATCCCTGAAAGTTGCGGTTCGTATTTAGGAAACACAAATTTTGTCGGAGGATTGTACAAAGTTTGTTTAGCATCTGTCATTGCGGGAGTTTCCCCTCGGATGACTACTCCCGACTTCAAATAGATACTGTCTGGAAACTCATAAGTCCCCGCTGGAAAATAGACAACTCCGCCACCGTTAGCAGCAGCAATATCTCGGGCAAAATTAAACCTGTCAATCAGAGTGCCGCCTTGGAAGTCTTGGATATTGTATGCACAACTCCATTTAATTTCCGATGTCCAAGGATAAGATTGTTTTCCGTATCGAGAATCTATGGGATTATCCGTTGGCCCGCCGCTGGGACTTCCGCAGCCTAACAGTTGTCCGGGAAATAGCGATGATTTGGCTTTCACAATAAAGTTGTTGATATTATTGAAATTAGTTACATAAAAACTTCCGATCAACGAGATAATAAATATACCCAAAAATATATAAAACTGAACTTGAGGTGAAATTAATCTTCTTTTCTCGTTATCTTGAGAACAAGGATATCTAACAGCAGCGAAACTGAGAGTCCACCAGGCAATATGTGCGTATTGAGCGCAATCAAACCAGGTAACAGCAAAAACCAGATAAGCAATAGCAACTGCTGCAATCCCGCCAATAGAGGATTGCAGCGCTAAAGATAAATAATATCCCCAAAGTGCAATGCCACCAATCAGCCCCAAAATCCCAACTGATACAGTTGTATCGAGAATCCAATTGTGAGCTTTATAAGTAGGAATTTCTCTGGTGCTAATTTCACCTTTTATGTTAATATAGTCGTAGGTAAACTCGTTCAAGTTGACGACTCTCGGAGTTACTTGAGGATTTCTGATATATGGATAAGCAATCCCTAAGCCGTCGAATCCCCATCCAAATAACGGGCGTTTTTTGATTCCTCTGGCTGCAAGTTCCCAAATGGGCGATCGGCTGGACACGACTTGTTCGATGCTCGGTTTTTGCCAGTTGAGGGGTCTGTTAAGCGTCATGATGCCCGCAGCGAGGGTGCCCATCAGGGCTATACCGGTGAGAATTTTGTAGTATTGGCGTCCCAACAAATAAGCACAGGCAACAATCAAAGCTACAATTGCACTGCGGGTAGATGTGAACAGCAGTGCAGGAACAGCTAAAATCAAAGTAATTGCAGTTAATTTAGTATTCGTAAATCTCCAAAACCAACCGAAAATCGCAGTAATTGCCGTTAACGCTAAAACTATAGCTGCGTGGCCGCGGTGGGAGTACAATCCTATGGGCTGCTGTCCTTGAAAAATGCTGCTGGCTAAGACATCGCCTCTGATTTGTTTCCCCATTGTAGCGGTGTAGTCAATCCGCCAGTCAATGATTTGGGGGAAGATACTAAGAGAAAGAATGATGCCACCAATTAGCAATCCTTGGAATTGGGAATTGATCAGTTGCGGGCGCGCGATTAAGAGCAAGCTGTTGCTGAGAGTGAAGGCGGCAATTAACAGCCAGTATAGCCAGCCATCTCCCATTTGATCTTGACCGAGAAAAGAGGTTAAGGGAAAAGGACTGTGCAGAGTGGAGATAGCTCCTATTGAGAGAAATATTGTCCAAAGTATCAGGCTATTTTTCCAGTTTCGGGGAATCGCGAGGGAGGTTTTTTGCGATAATAAAAGGGCGATGTTGAGCGAAATTATTAGCCAAACAATCAATACTTTGGGCGATGTCCAGATGAAGCCGCGCGTAGTTCCCCAGGGGTTGATTAGGATGATGCTGAGGGCGTACAGGATGGTGTAAAGGGTTTTCATTACTCTTTGGTTTTCCTGTTTTTGAGCTTGAGGAATATACCTAATCCGGTGAGTGCTAATAGCGTTCCTAATTCAGTCGTAGGTTCGGGAACGGCTTCGGCTGGGAGGGCATCATCGTCAGGGTTTTTAGTTTTGGAGGCTAGGGAGTTGTTATCCTCTGAGGCTAGTTCTGGGTCTTCCAATAAGTCGCCGCTGATGCCAGCTAAATCAAGTTCATTTTCGTTACTGTCGGTTGATGATAATTCTGGGTCTTCGAGCAAGTTGCCACTGATGCTAGCTAAATTGACTTGGTTTTCGTTGTTGTCTGTTGATGATGATTCTGGGTCTTCAAGTAAATCACTGCTGATGCTAGCTAAATTGACTTGGTTTTCGTTGCTGTCCGTTGATGATAGTTCTGAGTCTTCAAGTAAATCACGACTAACGCCAGCTAGGTTTGCATTGTTCAAACTATTGTCCGTTGATGATAATTCTGGGTCTTCAAGTAACTCACTGCTGATATTTGCTAGGTCTGTGGCATCGCTATCAACACCAAAAGTTGCGTAGGTGCGGGCAGCGCGAATTGGCGAACTGGGCCGCCCAAAGGATGAGGGCGATGTAGTAGTTGTTGTTGATGTTGAGACAACGACAGTTGATGATGTTGACCCCAGTGGAGATGTCACCCAAGGTGTAGGAGTTGGCCAGGGTGAGGGAGTCCAAGGTGAGGGAGTTGGCAAAGGTGTCGAGGTTAGTCGAGGTGATGGTGTTGCTGTTGTTGCCCATGGTGCAGGCGTAGGCCAAGGTGATGGAATCCAAGCTGACGGGGTTGGCCAAGGTGATGAAGTCCAAGCTGAGGGTGTAGGAGTTCGTGATGGAGTCCAAGCTGAGGGTACTGGTGCTGGCCCGGGTGTTGGTGCTGGCCCGGGTGTTGGTGCAGGTGATACTAATATTATTGTTGATGGTGTTGGTGACGGGCTTGGTGCAGGTGCTGGACGCGGTGTTGGCAAAGGTGAAGGGGTTGGTCGTGGTGTTGGTTTTGGTGATGCTGTTACGTAGCCTATGCCACCGCCGCCACTAGCACTACTAGCGACCGGTTCACCTTTGGGTATAATGCGTTGCCAGTCGATGTCGGGAATGATCAACGGGATCGACGGGCTCGAGCTTGGAGTTGGAGTTGGCTTTGGAACGGGAACGGGATCTGGTTCTTTGCGACGAGTTACTGTGTTTTTCCAACCCCATTTGATTCCATTGTAAATTGTGAGTGTTCTTTTCTTACTTTTTGGTGGCGTAGTCTCTTGAACTAGATAGAGTTGCGCTTTGAAATAATTGTTTCTGCTAGCCGACGCCCGCTTCAAACTGCCAGCATATGGTTGATCCATAAAGAAGTCTTCACCTGCAAAACGAGAATTTGGACGATCGTAGTAGGGATTTTCTTTTCTATTAAAATTATCGATAAAAGAAATACCAGGTATCCGAGATGCACCTGCTACATTGCTACCGTAGTTAGCTTGCACCATCTGAATCCAATGAAGTTTACCTTCACCTGGTTGAGGATCGCCCTTTCCTGGATGATACTTTAAGTGAAAAAGAGAGCCGACTCCTCGATAAGTGTCATTTATGTCAGTGTAAGGCGTACTAGCCCCACCACACCCATCCTTAGGACTGCAAGCTTGATAAGTTATTACCTCAAAACTACCCTTTAAGTCCTCTGCGGCTGGATTAAAAGACCAACCCAACCGATCTTTTGCAGACAGAAAAGACCATGCGGCAAGAGTTCTGTTAAAAATAGTCGTTCCACCACGGGGCAGAGGCTCCGACCATAATCCCATATCTATCTCCGTTCTGCTTTCTCGATTCTTATCTATTTTGTAAATAGATTCAGGCTGATAAAACCTTGTAGCACCGGGATTTGGGGGAATAATATTAAAAGCAATACTTGCTTTGCCCGTCAATCCAACTATCAAGAATGATGTCAACAAAACTTGGGGATATTGTCGAAATAACATGGTTTTGACTCCTAGACGTATGAGGTTTAAAAGAAATATCAGCTTTTGAGGAGAATCAAATGAAATAGGCTCTTTCACTTCAATCTCAATTCAAGAACGCACTAAGCGAAAGTCTACAAAGGGAGTAGATATTTGACCGCTCCAGACATCTAAAGTCGTGTATGTTTCTACAGACTCGTATATTTTAACCATTGATTGCTGGCTGCTATATCTAAGCCGAACTTGGTATGTTTGTAGAGTTAGAGGTTCAAAAGTCAATATGTCACCATTTCCGGTAGTAATCCTAAGTCCAAATTTATCTTCCCAAAGCCCAAAAATTTCTGTTTCTGGAAAGAAGGTAATATCCTCTCCGGGCATAACGGAAAAAATATCAGAATTAGAGGGGCAGCTACCGCGAATCCACGCATCTCCGAATGGAATTACTCCATCTACTCCTATAATTTCTAGAAATAAGGTGAAATAAAAGCTAAATCTAAGGGGAGTAGATGTATTATTGGTAATCCGAATACCTATCTGCACGGGCATTATAAAGGAGGGATAGTAAATTTCTATAGGTGATAAAAATTTCATTAGGTACAGAAATTTATGTATTAAATTGTTTTTGGGTATGCTTAAAACTCGCTCTGGTACTAAAATTTCAAAGCGAACACCATCCATTTCCACAGCATTGCTGTCTGCTTCTACTGGTTGAACCAAGCGAAGATTTACAAAAGGAGTAATCAATAGTTCTGACTCGCTCTCTTCTACATTTGTTATTTCGACATTATCTATCCCAGGTATTACTCTGTTTGCACAGTTGTGTTGATAGATAAACCTAATTTGGTAATTTCCGGGCAATAGTGCCTCAAATAACCAGAAATTATGAAGTTTTATCGACCCGAAAAATTCGTTGAACTCAGTAGAAATTTTCAGTGCAAGTAAGTTATTTTCCCAGGCAAGACTTGCGTCGATCGTGATAGTTTTGGATTCTCTAGGCTCAACTAACATATAATTAATTTCTCTGGTTTCGTAGCACTCCTGCGATAAGTTTAAGTTCGATATAAATTCAGTCAATCTGCCCGCCCATCCTGTTCTATATCTGTTCGGTTGAACTTCAGATTCTGGCTTTTCGTTAACTAATTGCCGCTGTAAGGCTTGACCCTCGGATGTTACAATTTCTGGAATCAAGGTTCCAGAGAGGTTGAAGTGGAAAGACATTGAAGTGTTATTGGTAATATGAATATATAATTCTATAGGAGGCGTGATGCCCGCTCTGTTTTCAGGGATGGTGAGCGCCGTAGGGTCAGGCAGCATAATTTCCATATTAATGCCACTTACTTCCATTGCGTTGTTGTCACTGAATTGTTCTGATGTCATGTTGGTTAACCTTTTGATTTTTACAGATGAAGGATATCAATATTGATGAATTACAACCGATTGAGAGAAGTAGCACCGGGCTTGTTTTCGGGGATAGCTAGTGCAATAATTTGTGGCTCTCTGATTTCCAGTAGGAGACCAGATTGTTTGATTTTATTGCTGTTATTCGCTCCTTGAGATGTCATATAGCCTTTCTCAAAAAGATGAGGTATAACTGACAGCCCACACAACCCTTAAACTAATAGGGCCCAAGCCCAACAACGTACCTCATCTTTCTGAGAACTGCTATATTTTGAACCATTCCAAGTTTTGAGTGTTCATTGCCAACTGCTTTTATACTGGCATAGGTTATTACCACGATCGCAGAAATTACTAAAGCCAATAAAAACCGCAAAAGATACTTCATCGCTCTCTGGATTATCAAATAATCAGCGAAAAAACCAGAACCACACCGCCGCACCAATTACCATCAGCCAAAACAATTTACCGCCACTTCCTGAATCTGACGACCCAGTTAGCAAAACATACCTGTAATACCCCAGAACTTGCCCAGATTCGTTCTCAAGAGGCACAGAATTATCTCGACCATCCCAATAATTTCGGGGAGGATATTGCTGTTGATAATCCGAAATACTTTGCCAAGGAACTCGGGATGTTGGGCAATAATTGTGAGGAATATTCTGCTTGGTATTCGGTGGATAACTGTAGCATAGCTGCTGTCGGAAATGCAGTGATAAGCGCTCTCTTTGAGCCAGTTCCTTTTTAGTAATCGGCACAAACTCCGACTTCAAGTCGAAAACTGGGCGCGGGCCAACTTGGCTACAGCAATTACCACAAAACTGATTGTGAGTAAGGTTTGATGGTGTAGAGCAATTAGATTTGTCGCAGTAATGTTTTTCACTACCCTGTTGTTGTCGGTACATAATTCCTCCTGATTAGTGCAGGCGCGAGTGAATATTGCTAACAATATTCCTTCCCCTGCCTTCCTTCAAATACGGGACTTTCTGCAAACCAACTACAACCACAACACCCGATCGATTGCCACAAACCCAATGAATCTTTAAACAACAGTGGCTTTCGATCTCAACAATCAACCAAACAATGTCTCTGATACAAATTAACGAAGAGATTGATATCAATAGTCACAAACTTAAGCGATGAATGACAAGCTTGTCAACAGTTATTATAAATTATATTACAATAATTATATTGTGATAAAAAAATTTATATTAACTCCCTGGCTTAATTAAAATTCAGAAAACATTGCAAATTGATGAATAAAGTTCATATTTATTCATAGAGTCAAGAGTGTTAGGGGCGATCGCTTATTATGTGATGGACGGAAAGGTCGATCGCACTTTTCACACCATGCAACTCAAAAAGTCGATCGCATTGCACAATGCCAGCCGAAAGACCAACGTTATCAACCGCAAATACTTGGTCAAATGTAATTCAACTTTGTGTATCCACTACGCAAAACTCTACATAAGGCGTGAATACTTGCCCCGTCCACATCGCATCAAACGATTCCTCCTCCATCAAATAATGATAGTATAGGATTTCTTCATCGCTGCAATAGTTTTGTCGATCCTCGTTGTATAATCTTGACCATTCCTCATTTATTAAATAATGATAGTATTGTACTGATTCATTAGTGACTTCATACTTCAATCGAATCGAATAATTCCCTAAATTTTTTAGCGGAAATCCCAAAAATTCACGATTCGTAAAAGGCAGAGACAATAGTAAAGTTTGCTCGCGTTTTTTTTTATTGTGATGTTTGCGATCCCAACCAATACGGGCATTCGGAAAGACCATTACAGACTTCCCCGGCTTAATTAAGTGAAAATCAAATACGTGAGGATATCCAATGCCGTCCGCTTGGTATCCAGCATTAGTATTTTGACCGTCTGCTGCTAGAATTTCGGGAACAAAGTTATGATGGAAGCTAAAACAATACGAGTTTGACCTGTTGTTGGTAATGCGAACATATAACTTGACCGATGTATCATGATTTGATTTGGGTTTTGATGGCATGGGCACAACCACTACCATTTTTGACACAAATATTTCAAATCGGATGCCATCAACTTCGACAGCATTGTTATTAAAAAATTCTCTTTCTGTCATGATGCTTTCCCTCCTTATTCATTCATCCTAACGGTTTTCGATTGGGTGAAGATATCGGGCAAAGGACGGGGAAATACCTTGTCCCTGCGGTATTTAATAGAATTAAAAACTGCTCGATCTAGTATTGTAGCCGATGTAGTAGAAAACCCGCTCCCCTCGCCCCTCGGCAACCAGCAAGTGTCTCAGATCACAAGGCCGGTCGTAGCGAAGCGGGGCGTAAGCCATCGCCCTCACTGCCCAAAAACCTAAAAATATGTCAAATTAAGTAAGGGGTTATAAAATAACTCTTGCCATATCCGTAGACAGTTATGACAACAAAACTAAGAGCTACAGACACAGACAAAATGGAGATAGACTTGCAGCAGTTCAGGGCAGACCAAGAACTGATTCTCAACCAAGTAGATAATGCGATCGCTCTTTTCGACTCGTCTGACAGCTTAGTTTTGTTTAACAAAAAATTGGCCGAGACTTGGGGACTGTCCCCAGAATGGCTGGCAACCAAGCCTAAGTGCGACTTGTTGTTTGCCGAAATTGTCGATCGCGGTTACTTGTCGCTTCAGCAGTGGGAAGAGTTTCAGCAAGCACTGCAAACATCTCAGGATGAAAGTTTATCATTTTATTTCGAGCAATCCAATGCGGTTTGTTTGGAAGTCTTCGCCACAATTACCAACAGCGGCGGGCGGCTGTTTACCTTTCGAGACGTTACCGTATACCAAAACTCCCAAGCTAGTTTGAATGCAGAAGTCAGGCGCCTGACATTTCTTTTAGGCTTAACTGAACGCCTGCAAAACTCTCACAGTTTGCAAGAAATAGGTCAGTTTGCCCTCAGCTATCTGGTAGAAGCGACGAATGCTGCTTTCGGAGACGTAAAAGTGATTAGCGGTAAGGGAAAAGACAGGCAAGCGGCGGCGATTTCCAACCAAGTTTCTACTCAATTTCTGGCTAGTTACGGGGAACCAGTCGCCGCTGGAATGCAAGAATTGCTCGACAAAGGTATTCCCTACGGCACCGGTTTGCTGTGGGAAGTGGTGGAAACTGGTAAAGCTTTGTTTGTCGATGATTATGCCGAACATCCCAATGCTGTGCCGCAATTTCGGCATCCGGGAATCGGACAATTGGGCATTTTTCCGATCGCATCTACTGACGGCACAATCATCGGAGTGTTGACGCTGGAGTCGCGCAACGTCAAAAAACTGCAAGCTTCCCTCCACCAAGAAGTGCTCACGGCTGCTTGTCGGACTCTGGGGGCCGCAATCCAGCGGGCTCAGACACAAGAAAACCTCCGCCAAGTTAACGAACAATTAGAGTATTCTTCTCAGTTAAAATCCGAGTTTTTAGCCTCGATGTCCCACGAATTGCGGACGCCTCTCAACAGCATTCTCGGATTTTCTGACTTGCTGCTGCGCCAAACATCCGGCCAGTTGAGCGATCGACAAGTTAACTATGTAGAACTGATCGAAAAAAGCGGTCAGCACTTGTTGCAGCTAATTAACGATATTCTCGATCTTTCTAAAATTGAAGCAGGAAAAGTAGAACTCAATTTACTGCCTGTTCGCGTTCACGAACTCGCCACAGACTGTCTGAAAATGATTCAGCCGCGGGCAGACAAAAAGCGAATTGCTTTGTCTTTAGAACTCGACTACCGCATTACTAAAGTTTTGCTCGACGAACGGCGAGTGCGACAAATTGTGATTAATTTACTTTCCAATGCTATCAAATTTACCCCCGAACGGGGACAAGTTAAACTTAGCGGGCGTCTGGCCTACGGCAATGAAATTAATGGCGATTACCGCCCTGATTGTTCTCCTGTAAATGCCAGCACTCCCTACTTTTGTCTTGAGGTGAAAGACTCGGGTATCGGCATTCCTCAGGATCGCTGGCACTTGCTATTTCGACCTTTTCAACAGGTGGATTCTTCCCTGACTAGGCGCCACGAAGGTACAGGTTTGGGTTTGGCTTTGACTAAGCGTCTGGCGGAATTGCACGGCGGAACTGTTTCTTTTCAATCTATTTGCGATCGCGGCAGTTTGTTCCGCGTTTGGCTGCCTTTGACGGAGATGCGTCAAGAGTTGGGCAGCTTTGCTGCTTGTGCTTTGGATGCTAAGTTAGTTCCTGCTTCTGCGATCGCATTACCACTTGGCAGCAAGCGGATTCTGGTGGTGGAAGACCAACCTTTTAACCAAATGTTAATTTCAGAGGTGATGGAATTGGAGGGCTACGGGGTAGAGATTCTGGCGGATGGGAAGGCAATGCTCGATCGCATCCATGCCGCCTCTGCTGCGCCGGAATTGCTGCCAGATTTGATTTTGATGGACATTCAGTTACCCGATGTTGACGGGTTTGAGTTGATGCGCCGAGTCAAAGCAAATCCTGTCTGGGAGTCGGTACCGATGATTGCGGTGACGGCGATGGCGATGGCTGGCGATTGCGATCGATGTTTGGAGGCTGGCGCTTCTGCTTATTTGAGCAAGCCGCTGGATCTGAATTTGGCGATCGCTACAGTCCGTTCTTTTCTCAACTAACAATAATTATTTGCAGTTCCAGCAGTGCCATTTATTACAATTTATAAGTGAAAACGTTAGACTCAATAGTAGATAAATTTCTATAGGACTTGCGCGCACTTGCCTCAGAAACCCGGTTCCTGCCAAAAATATCGAGTTTAATAACTAGAAATATACGAATCAACCAGGTTTCGAGCATCTACACGCGCCAGTCCCGAGCTAAATTCAATATACATCATATTCCATGTCAAACAAGTCGCCCTGCATCATGTTGGTTGATGACGAGCCAGCTAATCTAATTTTACTGGAAGAGTTATTGCAAATGAAAGGATACGCCACAGTATCAGCGCGATCGGGCGATGAAGCCCTCTCCCTCGCCCGCGCATCTCGACCGGATTTAATTTTACTAGATATTATGATGCCGGATATGGACGGTTTTGATGTGTGCGAGATCCTGCGGAATGATACGGCTTTGCAAACTGTACCGGTAATTTTTTTGACTGCTCTCGATGACGATACCTCTCGCCTCAGAGGGTTAGAAATTATGGCCGACGATTATTTAACCAAGCCTTTTAACAGTCGCTTGCTGCTGGCGAAAGTTGAAAATATTTTGCAGTTGAGCCAAATGCGATCGCAAGTTGTGTCTTCCCAATTCAACCAGCAGGTAAAAGAGCAAAGCAAGCGCCAAATTGCCGCCGCCTGGGAGGCCAACGAATATCTTTCCGAAAAATTTCACCTATTTGTCCCGGAACAGCTTCTCGAACGAATTGCGCCCCAAGGGATAGAATCAATTCAGTTGGGCAATGTCACAGAAGAAGAGCTGACTATTTTATTTTGCGACATTCGCGGGTTTACGGCGATCGCAGAATCTCAAGAAGCACGCGAAACCTTTGAATGGTTGAACGCTTTTTTTACGAAAATGAACGATTGCATCACCTCCCACGGCGGGTTTATTGACAAATACCTCGGCGATGCTATCATGGCAGTATTTGACCAACCGCATTCTCACGCTATAAATGCGATCGAAGCCGCAGTAGCCATGCAAGAAAGTTTGCATGAATTTAATGTCGAGCGCCACAAATACAATTTAGAATATCCCGTCAATATCGGTACTGGAATTAACACAGGTATCGGCATGATCGGCACCTTGGGTTCCGATCGCCGGATGGACTCTACAGTCATCGGCGATGTGGTAAATACAGCTTCTCGGTTAGAAAATTTAACTAAAATATACGGTTGCCAAATAATTGTTAGCGAAAATGCGATCGTTCATGCGAGAGAATTTCTAAATAGCATAAGTCCGAACTCAAGCTCAAAAGAAAGTTTATTATTAAAGTGCGACTTGGAAGTGGAAACACCGGAGAATATGATTTCCACTTCTCACGCAACAGCAGCCGACAGCCATTCGCCCACCCACAACTATTACTATCGCTGGATCGATCGAGTAACGCCGCGCGGCAAACAGCAAGCTATTGAAATCTACGAAATCTGGCCAGCATCCAGTCCCGACTCTGAAGCCAAGCAGCTTACCCAGGCTTTATTTGACAAAGGAATTCAAGGATGGCAATCCGAAAGATTTGTCGCCGCCTTGGGATATTTTCAGCAACTAATCGAACAAAACCCTGCTGATACAGTGACCCGTTTTTATATAGAAAAATGCCAAGAAAAACTAGGTCTTATACCTGCCAATATCAGCTCCGAAATGAGATAAATAAAAAAGGTAGTAGTTGCGCTTCAGCGCTCTTTCATAGAAGGTACGTAGTTGCGCTTCAGCGCTCTTTCATAGAAGGTACGTAGTTGCGCTTCAGCGCTCTTTCATAGATCGAAGAGCACCCAATCGCAACTACGTACTTAAAAACTAACTCCATAAGAGTGGCTGTTACATCCTGGACTGATCCTAATTTGATCGCACATCAAACCGCCGTCAAAACCTGCTCTCTCAACTTCCCAATCAACTCATTAACTCCGCCAGAATTCAAACGATAACTCAAAGGATGACCAATCAAATAAGCCGAACTTTGAAACAAAACATCAATTTCCACCAAACCATTTTCCCGCAAAGTTTTGCCAGTCGAAACCAAATCCACAATCGCCTCCGACATACCCGTAATCGGCCCCAACTCCACAGAACCGTAAAGCGGCACAATTTCCACCGGCAAATTCAAATTATGAAAATATTCCCTTGCACAGTGTACGAACTTAGAAGCAACTCTACCGTGAGGAGGCAAATCCACACTGCGTCTGTAAGAACTAGATTCCTTCACCGCCACCGACAGCCGACACTTGCCAAATTGTAAATCAATTAAATTTGCAACTTTCGGAGTTTTTTCCCGCAAAACATCATAACCCGCAACGCCCAAATCAGCTTGACCGTATTCCACATAAACCGGCACATCGTGCGTCCTTACTAGCAAAGCTTTTGCCGTTCCGGTAGTGTCATAAATTTGAAGTTGGCGGTTAGAGGAATCGAGAAAAGCACTGAAGTCTAATCCAACGGATTTAAACAGTCGAATGCTATCTCCTAACAGTCCGCCTTTGGGAAGTGCTACGGTAATCATATTGATTTGCGATTGTAAATTGCTTAATTTGGGATGCGGAATCGGCGCTGCCCGAGCGGAAACAGCTTTTTCCTCAACCACAATAGCACAAATTGTTCAAATATCAAAATAAGTTCAGGTATTGCTAATAATTGTGTTTGTGTATAATATATTGTATTGAGGCTGAGTTAAATCGAATTTTCTTAAGGATTGTCTGCTAAATAGATGATAGCTGAAAGTAAAACTATGACCAAATTGACTCTGGTAATCGGCAACAAAAATTATTCGTCTTGGTCGCTGCGTCCTTGGCTGGCGATGAAACAAGCTGGAATAGATTTTGCCGAAGTGAGAATCCCCCTAGACGGGCCGACAACCCATGGGGAAATTCGGCGCTATTCTCCTTCGGGAAAGGTGCCAGTTTTAATTGATGGCGACTTGAAAGTGTGGGAATCTTTAGCAATTTGCGAGTACGTTGCAGAACGCTTTGCAAATGATTTATGGCCGGCGGATGTAGCGCAACGGGCGATCGCCCGTTCCATCTGTGCCGAAATGCACGCAGGCTTCCAAAATCTCCGCGAAAATATGCCGATGGACTGCCGCAACCGCTATCCGGGAGAAGGAATGACGCCCGGTGTCGAAGCAGAGATCGATCGCATCTTGGCAATTTGGCGCGAATGCCGCCAAAAATTCGGCACCAGTGGCGATATGCTGTTCGGAAAATTCACAATTGCTGACGCCATGTTTGCCCCCGTTGTCATGCGTTTTGTCACCTACGAAGTCAAATTAGATGCACAAGCACAAGCTTATGCTGATACACTGTTGGCACTGCCTGCAATGCAGGAATGGCTAGCAGCAGCTTACAGCGAATCGGAAAGTATTGCACATTTTAAAATGTAGCAAAAATCAGTTTACTTAACCTCAACAGGTCGCGATCGCCACCTCACCACAGATGGCAACCACGGGGAATTTCCCCCTACAAAACCTGCTTGTTTGCAAGTTTTGTGTAATTCATGCTCAAATCAAAAGTCTAAAACCTAAAATCAGGATGCGGATTCTTTTAGTTGATGATGAAGTTGAGTTGACTGACCCTTTGAGTCGAGTTTTAACCCGCGAGGGTTATACCGTTGATGTCGCATTTGACGGCGCAAATGGCAGCAATTTAGCAATGCAGGGAAATTACGATTTGCTAATTTTGGATTGGATGCTGCCGAGACAAACCGGATTAGCAATTTGTCAGCAATTGCGATCGCAAGGACGGAATACCCCAGTCCTATTTCTCACCGCCAAAGACACCCTAGACGATCGCGTACAAGGACTCGACGCAGGCGCAGACGACTATCTAGTCAAGCCTTTTGAACTGCGAGAGCTCCTAGCCAGAGTCCGCGCCTTGCTGCGACGCCCCCCTACTTTTGACCCCGAAGTGGCTGTCGGGCGCCTGCAAGTTGCAGATTTACAGCTAGACTACGACAATCAAATAGCCTATCGGGGCGATCGAACAATTGACCTATCAGAAAAAGAATGTCAACTATTAGAATACCTAATGCGACATCCCGGTCAAATACTAACACACGAACAAATCCACCAATACCTGTGGAGTGAAGCAGAAAAACCCAGCAGCAACGTATTAGCAGCTCAAATTCGCCTCCTGCGCCGCAAAATAGAAGCCCCTAGCGAATCCGTCCTAATTCACACAGTTTACGGCAGAGGCTATCGCTTTGCAGAACCCAGTTAATAATAGGAATTCTGCTCATCTTCCATCTTCCTTCGTGTCCTTTGCGCCTTCGCGGTTCCATCTTTCTTCCGAAGCATTCTTCCTTTTACGCCAGAGGCTATCGCTTTGCAGAACCCACTTAATAATAGGAATTCTGCTCATCTTTCATCTTCCTTCGTGTCCTTTGCGTCTTCGCGGTTCCATCTTCCATCCGAAGCATTCTTCCTTCACACCCTAAAGCAATCCCTACATATCTTGACAAACCAAAGTAATTACCGTCACCTCCGGCGGACAAAATAACCTCCCCGGCGCATAAGTACCCAAACCGCGATTCACGTACAACCAATTACTCCCAACCCGATGCAAACCGCTAGCCCATTCCCAGTGACGAACTACTCGATCGCAAGCCGACACAAAAGGAACAAATTTTCGGATTCCTTCAGGAATCAAATAACCAATTTTTCTCACCCAAGCATACAAAGGCCCGATACCAGGAATCACAATTTGACCCCCATGAGTGTGTCCCGAAAACTGCAAATCAATCCGCCACTGTTGCAGATTTTCAGCAGTATCAGGATTGTGAGACAATACAATCCGAGGAATCGCCGGATTGATTGATGCCATTAGAGGCGCAGGTGCAAAATCGCCAGACCAAAAATCTGCAAACCCAACTAAAGCCAATTCAGACCCCAAAGGATAAATCGCTTCATTGTACAAAACCCGAATACCTGCGTTATTCAAAGCATTAGCAACCTTAATTTTTGCCCCTGGATAATAGTGATCGTGATTGCCCAAAACAGCGTAAATTCCCACCCGACTTTGCAAATTTTTCAATCGCTGCACCAAGCCGTAAATAGGCGCCGGATCGTAGGTAATAAAATCTCCGGTTAAAAAAATTAAGTCTGGTTCCGCTTCATTAGCCGCCACAATCGCCTCTTCTAGCAACCATTCCGACAGCCGCTCCCCGTCATAGTGAAAGTCCGTAAGCTGTACAATTTTAGTACCCGATAGATTTGCTGGAAGATTAGCGATCGGTATTGTTAAACAGTCTACTCGCAGTTTCCCAGTTAATAACCTGTGCATAAATATAAGGTTTATTGAGAGAGCGCAACCTCTAGCTTAGCAAATAAACAGACAATACTGCAAAACTAGATGTTTTTCCCTCTTTTTTCTGCCATCTGACTAATAACTACTAACTGATGACTAATGACTAAGAAATCAGGACACGGCTAAGAAATCAGGACACGGCAGTGCCGTTTCCCTACAATTGATCGCGGTAGGGAAACGGCACTGCCGTGTCCGACCTATCATACTGACTAATGACTAATAACTAATGACTAATGACTAATGACTAATGACTACTGACTTCATTCATGATAAATCACCTCAAAAGTTTCGACAGCTTTCTTCTTACCTTTAACAATCACAGAGCCAATTTTCCTAAACTCAAACATATCTTTAGTAACGCTGTACACACTATCGCTCACCAAAATTTGTCCTCCCTCAGCCATTGACTGCAACCTAGATGCAATATTCACCTCATCCCCTATGGCAGTATAATCCATGTGCTGCGGCGAACCAATATTACCAACAACTACCTCCCCCGAACTAATCCCAATACCAGTCAGAAAATTATCCGTAATCCAAGGAACCGACATCCTCCCAATCCGTCGCTGCATATCGATCGCAGTTTCGATCGCCTTCCTTTCGCGATCGGCCACCTCCGAAGGCGCCCCAAACATTGCTACAATCATATCTCCCACAAACTTATTCACAGTACCTTCATGACTAAAAATTACCTCTACCATCTCCGTGAAATACTCATTTAAATACATCACTATTTTCTCAGCAGGCAGCTCCTCACACTTAGTAGTAAAATCTCTAATATCCGAAAAAAGCACCGTTAAATTGCGCTTAGTTGGATTTAGAGAAATATCTCCTTTAGCTTCGATAACTGCTCGCACCACCTGGGGAGAAAGGTATCTTTCCAAATTATTTTTAATTCGTTCTTCCTTCAATTTACTTTCATGTAAAAGCGCATTCTCGATCGCCGCGGCCGCTTGCGATGCCAAAGCCGTAAATAATTTTAAATCCTGTGCCGTATAGTTTACAAGTTCGTTATGACTAATATTGATAACGCCGATTGTACCGTTCTGAGTTGTTAGAGGTGCACAAATCATAGAACGCATCTCATTGTCTCCCATAACATATCTCGGATCGGACAATACATCATTGACTATTTCAGCTTTACCAGAAACAAAAATATGACCTGCTATCCCCATATTGGAACCGATTTTTGTTTTATGGTTGTACTCTTTACCCCGAGCAGAAACAATCTCCAGTTTTCCTGTCTTTTCATTCATTAGCATCACTGAAATATTGGTAGACTCAATCAACTTTTTCGCTTCAGTTACCACCAATTGACTGACTTCAGCCACACCCAAACAAGTAGCTATTTTGCTTGAAAAATCGTACAAAAAATTAACTTCTTCGTACTTATCTAAAGTATCAACAGCCAGAGTTCTTATATCCAAGTCGGCGCTGGCAGCATAACTCAGCATATCGGCAATAAATGCTGCTTTTTGACTTCCTGTTACGTAACCGATAACTTCATCGGCTAGGATGATAGGATAAGTATTGAAGTAGGTCTGACAATCTTCGCCCAATAAAATAGCCCCTTCAACATTCCGAATAGCCATCGGAGCGTCTAAAACACCGAGCGCGCCCTCAATAACCACCCGCAAATCTCTCTTAGAAATCAATTTTTTGAGATTGATACGAACCATTTACTTTGCTATTAATCATGAGTGAGCGATCTATCGTTATTCATTCGTTTGTAACCAGTCAGCCAATTTGAGGATAGAGATTTTAGATTTTAGATTTACAAGGGCAGATAACTCTGGGAGCTTGAAACTTAGTCTAAAATTTTTGGAGCATCCACGACTATAGCCGGGGGATTGTATCCGTTTTTGGGCAGGCTAGCAACCACCAAAAACCAAAAAATATTCTTGTGAATTGATTGTATACCTCTCGCTACATCTGTGCCGTCAAACCCAGAATTTCCCTAGCTTTGACCAGCACTTCTTTCGGGCGAAAAGGTTTAGTCATATAAAGATTTGCCCCCACAGCCATACCGCTTTGCTTATCATATTCTTGTCCCTTAGCTGTCAACATAATAATGTAAACGTCCTCCATACCTAGTTCATTTTTAACCGTATTGCATACCTCTAACCCGCTCATTTTCGGCATCATCACATCGAGAAAAACCAAATCCGGCTTTTCTTCCTTAATTCTGTTCAACGCCTCAACTCCATCTCTCGCAGTCAGCAACTCTACATCATCCTCATCTTCCAACTTTTCTAGAGCCTGCTCCATCAAAATCAGAATATTCGGTTCGTCATCCACAATTAAAACTTTTTTCACAACAATTTCCCATGAATGTGTTTGCTCAGCCCGTTATCCTCTACAATATCTCCCAAAACAATTATGGAGACTTTTTCCAAGCCCTTAGTAAGGCGCAATTTTTTGACTAATTCTTGCTCTTGAGATAAGGCTTCGTCAATAATAATTAAATCCAGCTCGATCGCTCTCACTCGATCCAGGCATTCTGTAACATCAGATGCCTCCATCACATTATATCCCTGAAAAAGCAACGCAGCCGACAAAATTTTGAAAGTAGAAGCATTGTTAACAACGACCAACACCGTCTTATTAGACATCCCTTGTCGCAGCAGCAAGCCGATCTCCTTTAACAGTCCCGCTATATTTATAGGCTTGGTAAAATACCTGTCAACTCCCAAACGCCAGCCCCTGTCTCTGTCTTGAATTAGAGACACGATGATAATCGGAATCCCCCGAGTTTCTGGGTCATTTTTGAGAACTGCCGCCACATCAAAACCGTCGATGTGAGGCATCATTACATCTAAAATAATCAGATCCGGTTTGACTGCTTTAGCCTGAGAAATAGCATCTCTACCGTTAATTGCCTCCGCGACTTTATATCCTTCTTGTTCCAGTGACTGCCTCAATATATCTCGGATGTTAGGCTCATTGTCAACAACTAAAAGTTGCTGGCCTCCTTTAACGCCGAGCGGAGTTCTGCTGAGCACTTGCTGTTTCAGTTGCCCGATTAAATCATTGATAATTTTGCATTTTTCCACCGACTCAATATTTTTAACTAGCGGTATACTAAAGAAAAAAGTGCTGCCCTTGCCTAACTCGCTTTCTAGCCAAATTCTACCGCCGTGGTGTTCAACGATTTGTTTAGAAATTGGCAGCCCCAAGCCAGTGCCTTTAGGCTTTTCGGTCAGGATATCTCCCACTTGTTTAAATCTTTCAAAAACTTTGCTTTGGTCTTCTGGTGCAATGCCGATGCCAGTATCAATAATGCTAATAACCAGCTCGTCACCCTCTACTCTTGCCCGACAGGTGACAGAACCTGATTCTGTGAACTTGACTGCATTCGAGATTAAATTGATCGCGACTTGAACCATGCGATCCCGGTCTACTAATACCTGTGGCAGTCCGGGACTAAAATCTTTAATCAACTTTAAATTATTCTTTTCTAATAAAGATGACGTAGCGGCGATCGCCTGTTTTAAGATTTGCACTGGATTTGTCGGCTGTAACTGCCATTCAACTCGCCCCGCTTCCATCTTAGCAATATCCAAAACATCATTAATTAAAGATGTCAGCCGTTCAGCTTCTGAGACAATAATGTTAATATTATCTGCAACTTTATTTAAAGCTTTTTTGATTTTTCTGTCTTCCGATACGACTCCGGGAACAATCACTTCTTCTAGTTTTTCTTTAATCAGCGAAGCAAAACCCAAAACCGAAGTTAAAGGCGTCCGCAGTTCGTGAGAAACTGTAGCCAGAAAATCAGTTTTCATTCGGTCAACTTCTCGTTCCACCGTCACATCTCGAATCAAAATCACCGAACCTAGAGATCGATCTGCTTCGTCTTTTACCGCTTCTTTCAGAATAGTGGTCGCTAAAGCTTGACCTATCCTAGAATTTTCTAGTTCCACTTCCAGCGTCACAATTTCTCCCTCTCTATGTTCAGTCGCCTCAACCAATTGGGCTAATTTTTTAGGAAAGATTTCGGATACTTTTTTCCCCTTCAGGTCAACATCTTTTAATTCAAACATCGCCAGCAGTGCCGGATTAAACCTGGTAATTTTAGCTTCAATGTCAGTGACTAATAACCCGTCAGCCAAATTGTCAACGATCGCATTTAAGTCTGCCAAAGTCGTCCGCAATTCCCAGGACTGCTTTTTAGTGCGATCGAGCAATTCTGCTTGGTGCATAGCTACTCCCAATTGACTGCCAACCTGAGCCAGCAACCTCACTTCTCCTGCTTCCCACTCACGGGAACCAGAGTTCTGGTAAGCTGCTAGCAAACCCCAGAGATTTTCCCCCACAAAAACAGGCGCTACACAATATGCTTTGGCTTGAATTTGTTCCAGAATTTCGATATGACATGGAGAGTGACCAATTTTATAGATGTCATCAACTACAAAAATTTCTTGATGGCGATACCTGCCACCCTCAGTTTTTTGTAAATAATCATCTTGCCAGACTGTTTTAATTTTATCAGTTACTAAAGGTATCCAACCTTCTGCTACCGACTCCGACACAAATTCCCCGCTCCAGTTTGGAAAAAAACGGTAAACTCCAACCCGATCGCAATTGAGAATTTGCCGTACTTCTTGAGTTGTTGCGCTAAATATTTTGTCAATATTTAGCGTCTGGCGAATCCGTTCAATTACTCTAGTTAATGTGCGTTCCTGTTCGGCTGCTTTCGCCTGCTGTTTAGCTTGAAACTGTATTTGTTCTAGGTACTCGGATTGCTGCAAAGCCACGCCCAAATGAGTGGCAATTTGATTCAGTAACTTTACTTCTGTGTCTTCCCAGTGACGCGCACCTGTGTGTTGAAAGGCACTGAGCAATCCCCAGAGTTTCTCTCCTTTAAAAATCGCAACTACCGCACAGGATTTGACACCAAAATATTCTAAAGCTTCTATGTGACAATCGCTCTGGCCGGCATTGTAGATATCATCAGCGATAAAGGTTTCCGCACACCGGAATCGACCTCCTTGGTGTTCGTTTAAGTAGGGATCTTCCCAGCCGCTGCCTACCAATTTCGGCCAGTTTCCCGATTCAGATTCAAAGATAAAGTCGCCGAAATAGTCTTCACGGAATTGATAAATGGCAATGCGATCGACATTCAAAAGTTTGCGAACTTCTGTCGCTGCTGTCTGGAAAATTGTTTCCATATCTAAGGTTTGGCGGATCTTATCAATCATCCGAGTTATGGCTCGTTCTCGGTCTGCTTCCTTAACCAGCTCTTCTGTGCGTTTTCGCAATTGCTCCTCTAGAGTAGTCTGGAGTGCTGTTGACCGCCTATGAGCTTCATCTAAAAGTTTTGCTTGCTGTATTGCTACTCCTAAATGCACCGCAATTTGACTGGCAAAGTCAATTTCATCTTGCTGCCACTGGCGTGGGGCGCGACATTGGTGAATGCAGAGCAATCCCCAAAGTTTATTTCTTTTGATTAAAGGTACGATTAAGTTTGCTTTGACATTAAATTGAGCAAGAACAGCTATATGGCAATCGCTCAATCCGGCTTGATTGATATCATTGACTGCCTGAATTCTTCCTTGCTGATACCGCATTGAATATTGTTTACCAAAGCAGTGATCGTGCACCTTTACAGCTTTTACTGAATGAAACTCTGGGATCACGTCTTCTGACACAAATTCCCCGTCGTCAAATCCTGACTGCTGGTAAAATCGAAATATTGCTACTCGATCGGCATTCAGCAGTTGGCGAACTTCCCGAGCGGTTGATTGAAAAATAATATCTAAGTCTAACGACTCGCGAATTTTGGTCACTACAGCAAATAGCGCCTTTTGTTTGGCAACGATAGCGGGTTCGGGTTTCGATGCCGACTCTAGTTCGGCAACGCGCGCTTTGAGGGTTTTTATCTCGCTTTTGAGGGACTCGTAATCTTCTGTATCTAATCCTAGATAATTTTCTGACATGGGTTTAACTCTCTTGTGGTTAGTTTATTAAGTATTGATAGTTGTTTATTTTGATAAGTATTAACTCAATTTAATTTTTTTTCAACTAACTTTAGAGAGGATTTGCTCGCTCTGGTTTGATAATTATTGATTAAGGCTCAGTGCGCTAGATTGGCGATCGCACGAGTTGAATTGTCGATCGAACGCTACCCCGATCGAAGCTGGCTTACGCACGCAACTGCTACAGCATTTTTATAATATAGATGACTGGAGTAACAAGCTGTTTAAAACCCGCTGAGTCCCCTTCAGACTGGCATTCCCCGCCCCGCATCTATATTCTTTTGGCAATTTTCCAAGCTCAGACACAGCGCCGCATCCCGATCGCGCGCGGCTACCACGGGGAAGATGTCCCCTACAAAACACTATATATATACATTGCGACAACTGCGAGGGATTGCCCCTACAGCATCAATCTGGCATCTTGCACCACAGTCCGCAACGGACTCGCGTGCGGGTTCCACCAAATAATGGGCTTTTTTCGCCTCTGGATCGTTTCATCAGCTTTCCTGATGACTCTCATCAGTTAAGCTGTCGTTACAGGCCTTTACAAACCTTAACGATACCGTTAATAATAGAGACATCATCCGAACATTGAAAAACCAATAGCAATCATAAACACATGACGGCAACCTTACAACAGCGCGAAAGCGCCAATATCTGGTCGCAATTCTGCAACTGGGTAACATCAACCGACAACCGCATTTATGTAGGTTGGTTCGGAGTCTTGATGATTCCTACCTTGCTGACTGCAACAATCTGTTACGTAATCGCCTTCATCGCTGCTCCTCCAGTGGACATCGACGGCATCCGCGAACCAGTTGCTGGTTCCTTGATGCTGGGTAACAACATCATCTCCGGTGCTGTTGTTCCTTCTTCAAATGCGATCGGCTTGCACTTCTACCCAATCTGGGAAGCTGCTTCCTTGGATGAGTGGTTGTACAACGGCGGCCCTTACCAATTGGTAATTTTTCACTTCCTG
>NZ_JAEQDE010000132.1:0-41186 GCF_020737865.1 Microcoleus sp. PH2017_35_SFW_U_B | reverse complement strand
GGTACGTAGTTGCGCTTCAGCGCTCTTTCCGAATATATATAAAAAACGAAAAATTAGGTACGTAGTTGCGCTTCAGCGCTCTTTCCGAATATATATAAAGAGCGCTGAAGCGCAACAACGTACCTTGATCCAATCTTTGTCGAGCAAACAAACTCAACCTCAAATATTGTACCAAGAATTCTTCTATAATTGGTATTATTAGTAGACGAGCAATTGCATTCATTTCCAGCGAGCAGAAAATCATCTGCGGTTTATGTATCAAAGTCAGATTTATTTAATTCAAGTCTAATAAGGTGCATATAGCATTTATCAGAAAGATGAGGTATGACTGTAAATGGAGTTTTTGATGCGACCTCGCTTACTATATCATAAATACTAAGAGGGCCCAAGCCCAACAACGTACCTCATCTTTCTAATAAGGTGCGTATTTCGCACCCTACACCTACAGATTAAAGCAGAGAACTAGCATTAATCAAACGACCGGTTAAATCTGCCGGAGTCACATTCAACACAGTCCCCAACAAAGCATTAGTAAAACCGAATCTAATATTAGTAGCTTCCACACGCCCATTGCGATCGGGATCGAGACTTTGCTGCGAGATGCCGCCCTTGGCTAACAAACTCGTTCCCCCCGAGATACTTCCTGGATCGAGTAACAGTAGTCTCGGATCGTTTAAACTATAACTCACTTGTTCAAAAGTGATATTGCTGCTGGTGAATGCCGTACTAATTCCGATTGAATCGCTAGACTTATCAAAATCGATAATTACGGCGTCAGGAACTTCATTTCCAACTAATCTAAGTCCAGCTTGATCGACTCTCAAAACAAAGACATCGTTGCCCGCACCTCCTTTGTAAACATCCACATCTCTGTCGCCAATTAAAGTATCGTTGCCGTCACCACCGACTAACAAATCAACACCTTGCCCCCCGCGCAGCAAATCATTTCCCACGCCGCCATCAACGAAATCACTATTTTTATCTCCCGTCAAGAAATCGTTTCCAGCTTCTCCCAAAACATCGTCATCAGCTTTGCCGCCGTAAATAGAATCATCGCCGGCACCGCCAAACAGACTGTCTTTACCATCGTTGCCGAAAATCCTTTCTGCATCTGACGCGCCCCTGACAGTATCATTGCCGCCCAGCATCCAAACTCCCCCAGGAAAACTGGCAAGTTGTCCCGGTGCAAGTGTAATATTTTCAGCAGTATTGTCTCCTACCAAGCGAGGGATGCCAGAATTATCGGGGGTGAGTACCATAGTTGTAAATTTTGTGCGATGTGATAATGGATATCTTGTAATATTCTACAGCTTGGCACAACCCGATCGCGCGATCGCACATTAAAATAAAAGTTAAAACTAGAGCCCATGCCAATTATCTTAGTTAAAGACTTAAGCAAAGTTTATCCCGTAGCGATTAAGGAACCGGGACTGAAAGGAACCATGCAGCACTTTTTTAAGCGCACTTACCGCAATATCAAAGCAGTTGAGGGCGTTTCTTTCAGTATCGAACCTGGTGAAGTGGTGGGGTTTCTCGGCGCTAACGGTGCGGGCAAAACTACGACGCTGAAAATGTTGACTGGTTTGATTTACCCGTCTGATGGTACTGTCACTGTGTGCGATCGTACTCCTTTCCGCCGCGAAGCAGCTTTTCTGCAAAGAATCACCTTAGTCATGGGGCAGAAACAGCAGTTAATTTGGGATTTACCCGTACTCGACTCTCTGCGAATCAATGCCGCAGTCTACGGCATTCCCGATCGAGATTACCGGCAGCGAATTGGAGAATTGACAGAAATGCTGTCACTAGAAGGCAAATTAAATCAGGCGGTACGCAAGCTGTCTTTAGGCGAACGAATGAAAGCTGAATTGATGGCCGCGCTGCTACACCAACCGGAGGTATTATTTTTAGATGAACCGACTTTAGGTTTGGATATCAACGCACAGTTTAGTGTCAGGCAATTTCTGCGAGAATATAACGAGCGCTATCAAGCAACTGTGCTTTTGACAAGTCACTATATGGCTGACATTACGGCTTTATGCAAGCGTGTTTTGTTAATCCATGAAGGGCAATTAGTTTATGATGGCAGTTTGGACGGATTGCTCGACAGGTTTGCACCTTACCGAGAAGTCCAGGTAAAATTAGCCGAACCGCTAGCAAAAGATAGCGCTTTTGCTTACGGCGAGGTAGAATCTATTGAAGGTAATTCAGTCCGGTTTTTGGTCAAAAGAGAGGAGCTGACGGCGAGCGTGTCGAAGATTTTAGCCCAGTTGGAAGTGATAGATTTGACTGTCACAGATCCGCCAATTGAAGAGGTAATCGGTCGAGTTTTTCGCACGGGAAAAGTGTAGAGTTCCCCCAGATTACCTAAAAAGCAAGGTGTTTTATTCTCAAGATAAAGATAGGTACGTTGTTGGGCTTCAGCCCTCTTTCTATATACGCCGAAAGAGGGCTAAAGCCCAACAACGTACCTTTACCTATAATTTTTTTAGTGAGATTGATATGAAAAGAATCATCAGAATTGCTAAAACTTTGCTACTGACTTACTACGCTTATATGCTCGAATACCGGGCAGAATTGTTTTTGTGGGCCCTGTCGGGAGCTTTGCCGTTTATCTTGATGGGCGTGTGGATGCAAGCATCAGAAAGTGGTCAGTTTGGGCTAAAGGCGATCGACTTTGCCCGTTACTTTTTGGCAGCTTTCATTGTCCGACAAACTAATGTTGTTTGGGTGATTTGGGAGTTTGAAAAAGAAGTAGTCCAAGGCAAGTTATCTAATAGATTGTTGCAGCCTCTAGATCCAGTATGGCATCACTTCGCATCTCATGTTTCCGAAAGGTTTGCGAGGCTACCTTTTGTATTCGGATTAGTGCTGCTGTTTTTTGCCTTGGTTGTCGTCTTGGCTTTTTGCTTGCGGTTCCTGATCCAGTATACCTTTGCGCTGTTTGCTTTTTGGATAGAGCGCGCAAGTGCGATCGAGCAATTTTGGTTCTTGATTTACCTGTTTTTATCGGGAATTATCGCACCGTTAGAAGTGTTTCCCCCAGCAGTGCGCGCAGTGGTTTTGTGGACTCCGTTTCCTTATTTGATTCATTTTCCTGCTTCAATTTTGATCGGATTGCCCGTTGATGTTGGCCGTGGTTTGTTGGTGATGCTGGGTTGGGGTGTGGTGTTTTTTGTGTGGAATCGCTGGCTGTGGCGGCAGGGTTTAAAACAGTATTCCGGTATGGGAGCTTAAACAGTTGACAGTTGACAGTTGACAGTTGACAGTGAAGAATTGACAGTTGACAGTTGGCAATTGACAGTTGAGAGGGGACTATTGACAGTTGACACTTGACAGTTCATAGTGGATATTTAGCGAACAATCTCGGGCACTATCAACTATCAACTATCAACTGTCAACTATCAACTATCAACTGTCAATGACTGATAACTCACCACTCAAAAATAAATCTTTTGCGTTTGCCGTCCGAACGGTAAACCTATATAAATACTTGTTTTTCAATAAAAAAGAATATGTATTGTCAAAACAACTACTACGATCTGGAACAGCTATCGGTGCATTAGTTAGAGAAGCAGAACAAGCAGAAAGCAAAGCCGATTTTATTCATAAACTAGCGATAGCCCTCAAAGAAGCCCACGAAACTGAATACTGGATATTGCTACTTCGAGAAACCGATTATCTCACCCCAAAAGAAAGCGAATCAATCTTAAACGACCTAAAAGAACTCCTAAAACTACTAACCAGCATCATCAAAACAACCAAACAAAAACTCAATGACAGTTGACAGTGAGCAGAGGGACTGTTGACAGTGAACAGATGGACAGTGGATATTTACCGAACAATCTCCTGCCCTGTGAATTATCAATTATCAACTGTCAATTATCAACTGTCAATTATCAACTGTCACCACACCTCATGCAAAAATGCAATCGCCACCATACGACAATTGCATAAAAGTTAACTTTTTGTATCCATACATACAAAAGTTTACAAAAAATTCTTATATTAATAAAACCAACGACGGATAAACGAGATAAAAGAGATTCTAATGACAGCCAAAAAAAATCTGATTGTAATTGGCAATGGTATGGTAGGTCACAAGTTCCTAGAGTTAATGGTGAGCTCGGATGCTGCCAAATGCTGGAATTTAATTACTTTCTGTGAAGAGCAGCGCGTTGCTTACGATCGCGTAAACCTCAGCGGATTTTTCTCTGGGAAAACGGCGGGAGATTTATCTCTAGTTGCACCGGGATTTTATCAAGAAAATGGTATTCAAATTCACATCGGCGACAAAGCAGTCGCCATCAATCGCGAACAAAAAACTGTCTCTTCAGCCAACGGTTTAGAAGTTCCCTACGACAAAATTGTTCTCGCCACCGGTTCCTATCCATTTGTACCGCCTATCAAAGGCAAAGACGCGGCTGGTACTTTTGTTTACCGGACAATTGACGACTTGGAGGCGATGTCAGATTATGCTAAAAATTGCAAAATAGGTGTAGTAATTGGCGGCGGTTTGTTAGGCTTGGAGTGCGCTAATGCTCTCCAAAATATGGGTTTGAAAACTCATGTGGTTGAGTTTGCATCGCGGCTGATGCCAGTGCAAGTTGATGAGGTTGGTGGTGCGATTCTCCGTAACAAAATTGAGGAGTTGGGGGTTTCGGTTCACACTAGCAAATCTACCACCGAAATTGTCAGCGAAGATGGCAAAGTTACTAAAATGCTGTTTGCTGATGGTTCGGAATTGGCAACGGATATGATTGTGTTTTCTGCTGGTATTCGCCCCCGAGATGAAATTGCCCGAGGTTGCGAGATTGCAGTGGGAGAACGCGGCGGTATTATAATTAATGATAGCTGCCAAACTTCGGATTCTGATATTTATGCGATCGGCGAATGTGCACTTTATCAAAATCGCATCTACGGTTTAGTTGCCCCTGGTTATACAATGGCTGGCGTAGCAGCAGATATTTTGAGCAGCGCTGCGGATGACGGGCAAGATGCCCGTCCCACTAGCACTTTCACTGGTGCGGATATGTCCACAAAACTGAAACTTTTGGGTGTGGATGTGGCGAGTTTTGGTGATGCTTTTGCGAATTCTGCCGGTGCTAAAGAGATTGTTGTTGCTGACAATTTCCAAGGCACTTACAAGAAATTAGTTTTAAATCAAGATGGTAGCCGAATTTTAGGCGGTATTCTCGTCGGAGATGCTTCTGCTTACGGCACTTTGCTGCAATTCATGCAAAATGATATTGCTTTGCCGCCACATCCAGAAGATTTGTTGATGCCACCGCGCGAAGGCGGAGCACCTGCTGGTTTTGGTGTGGAGAGTCTGCCGGATTCTGCTCAAATTTGTTCTTGCAATAATGTCAGTAAAGGGCAGATTTGTGAGGCGATTCGCGATCGCAATTTAACTGATGTCGGCAGTGTCAAGAAATGCACTCAAGCTGGTACGGGCTGCGGCGGTTGCGTGCCTTTGGTGACGGACATCTTTAAGTCGGAGATGAAGAAAGCCGGGTTTGCGGTCAAAAATCATCTCTGCGAACATTTTGAGTATTCCCGTCAAGAATTGTACCATTTGGTGCGCTCTCAAGAGCTGAAAAGCTTTGATGAGACGATCGCCAAACACGGCAAAGGGCACGGCTGCGAAATTTGCAAGCCTGCTGTGGCTTCGATGCTGGCTTCTACTTGGAACGACCATATTCTAGAGAAGTCTCACGTCGGTTTGCAAGATACCAACGATTACTATTTGGCAAACATTCAGCGCGACGGTACTTATTCGGTGATACCGCGCATCCCGGGTGGAGAAATTACGCCGGAGAGGTTGATTGCTTTGGGAGAAGTTGCCAGGGATTTTGGGCTTTATACTAAGATTACTGGCGGACAGCGGATCGATTTGCTTGGTGCTCGGGTGGATCAGTTGCCGCATATTTGGCACCGCTTGATTGATGCGGGATTTGAGTCTGGACACGCTTACGGTAAGGCTTTGCGGACTGTCAAATCTTGTGTTGGTAGCACTTGGTGCCGCTTTGGGGTGCAGGATTCGACGAGTTTGGCGATCGAGGTTGAGTTGCGCTATCGCGGTTTGCGATCGCCCCACAAGCTCAAGTCTGCTGTCTCTGGCTGCACTCGCGAATGCGCGGAAGCTCAAAGCAAGGATTTTGGGATTATTGCTACTGAGAATGGTTGGAATTTGTACGTGTGCGGTAACGGCGGGATTAAGCCGCAGCACGCGGTTTTGCTGGCGGCGGATATCGATAAGGAAACTTTGATTAAGTATATCGATCGCTTTTTGGTCTTGTACATTCGCACGGCGGATCGTTTGGAACGTACCGCTACTTGGTTGAACAAGCTTGAGGGCGGTATTGAATACTTGAAGCAGGTGGTAATTGAGGATTCTCTGGGCATTTGTGCTGAGTTAGAGGCGCAGATGGAGCATTTGGTGAATACTTATCAATGCGAGTGGAAAACGACGATTGAAGACCCGCAAAAGGTGCAGCGATTCCAGCATTTTGTGAATTCCGATTTGCCAGATCCGAGTATTGTTCGTGTCGAGGAACGGGGACAAAATCGCCCTGCTTACGAGGATGAAAAGGCTCTAGCTGGAGTTTCGGAATAATTCCAAGCGTGTCAACTTGAACTTAAACCTATTGTCAGCTTGATTGTTTTAGGCAAAGCCCCGGATCCCCCCTAACCCCCCTTAAAAAGGGGGGGACAGGAGTATTATCAAAATTCTCCTAACCCCATTAAAAAAAGGGAGGAACAGGAGTATTATCTTGCGTCCCCCTTAAAAAGGGGGATGCGAGGGGGATCGATGCTCCCAGACAAACGAGAGCGCTCGTAGGTTTTAGCCAATTGTTGATAGGATGAAAGCCGTAGACTGGGAATGAGATTAGTCGTATTAAATTAACAGGAAAAAAATGGTTCAATCATTACAGGTTTCCGATACAGTAACAACTTGGGTAGATGTGTGCTCCCTGGATGCGATCGCCCCAAATACAGGAGTTTGTGCTTTGGTGGCTGGGGAACAAGTGGCTGTTTTCCGAGTGGGAAACGGGGATGAACTGTATGCTTTGAGCAATTACGACCCGTTTAGCAAGGCTTTTGTGTTGTCCCGAGGACTTGTGGGCGATCGCAGCGGCACTCTAAAAGTTGCTTCTCCGATTTACAAGCAGAATTTTAGCTTGGCTACTGGCCAGTGTTTGGACGATGAAACGGTAACAATTCCGACTTTTCGGGTTCGGGTTGCAGGCGATCGCGTCCAAGTAGCAGCTAGCTAGATTCAACGCCCCAATTGTTCGAGATCCATCCGCCAACACCCAACATTCCGATTGGGTGGTGGCGGATTTTGCATTGGGGCGCGATCGAGCCACTGGTTTTGCTATAAAATAGAGTCGATCGGCTGCATACTACAATCTGGATCGGACAGCGGTAGAAATCGCATCTACAGTCAAACTTTCGTCCGCCTGCACGGTGTAAAGAAGATAGCGTAATTTCAACCACTCGGTTTTCAATCCGCTATACAAGCGGGTTTTGTATCTATAGAAGCCGTTTCAACCGCGAGCGTCTTATTTCAGATTTTCAATCCAAACAAACTTTAGGGGGTAGGATATCACTATGTTATTAAAAAAACTTGTTGTCGAAAATAATCCCCAGACAGTGGCAGAGTTAATCGACGCACAACTCAAAACAGGTCAACTGACTGGGGCCGAACTCCAAACACAAGTTTTCGGCCAGCACTGGCGAGATGAATCTTTGCACGAATTCCTCCGAGAAATTGCAGCCAAGCTCGACAAAGAAACAGCGAGCGAAGTTATAGAATATTTGATAACTCAAAATGGTCAACAAGAAAAATTTATTAATTTATTTTTAGCAGCAGAATGCCTATCAAGAGTTAAAAATGGCATCAATGAAACAACAGAAAAAAAACTGTTAAACGCTTTAAAAAAGTTATCGCAATACGGTACGGTTTTTCTGATTCTTTATCAAAGCGCTGAAGAATTGCAGGAAACTTATCAAATTCGCTATCGATCGATCGCCGCGATCGCCCAAACTTGGAAAAACGACCCGCAAACCCTGCCTTGGCTCAAAATACTAGCACACTCCAGCGACAGCGGCGAAGTCCGCGCCACAGCAGTCAAAGCCATAGCCTGCGGTTGGCCTGACGAACCAGAAATTTACCTGATGCTCAAAAACCTCGCTAAATCCGATCGAAGCTGGGCAGTGCGATCGGCTGCAATCGAAGAAATGGCTTCTGGTTGGCCCTCTAACAGCGATACCTTGCCGCTGCTGGCGGTTCTGGCTCAGTCCGATCGCAGTCCCGCAGTCCGCACCTGCGCCCTGGAACAGTTGGCCTCTCGTTGGCCCGATCGCACAGATACCTTGCTGCTGCTGAGAACGGCCGCCGAATCCGACGAAAATTTGGGAGTGCGAGTCGTAGCGTGGCAAGAAATAGCCAGAGGTTGGCACAGCGTTTTAGGCACGGTGTCCCAGCTTCAAAACCTTGCCCAGACAGGAAGTTCTACCCTGCGAACAGTAGCGGTGCGGGAATTGGCAGCGGGTTGGCCCGCCGATGACGAGGTTTGCTTGCTGCTGAAAACCCTAGCCACCTCCGACAGCAACGAAGAAGTGCGAACAGCGGCGATCGAAGAATTGGCCTCGCGCTGGCCGGGCGAACCAGATATTTACCCGCTGCTGAAAAGTCTCGCCCAGTCCGACGCGAGTTCCACCGTCCGGCAGGCGGCAGTCCAAGGAATTGCCTCTGGCTGGCCATCTAAGCCCGAAACTCTGGCTTTTTTGCAAAATATAGCTACGAGCGATCTCGACGCCGAACTGCGCGAAATAGCCTTGCAACAAATTGCCTCCTGTTGGCCCGACAGCCCAGAGACACTGCCCCTGCTGCAAAAAATTGCGAACTCAGATGATTATTGGACTGTGCGGCAAGTGGTAGTAGTAGCCGCAGCCACCTTACCGTCAGCCAGTCTCGAAGTCTTTGAATGGTTGAAAATTCTGGCTGAATCAGACAGACACATCAACGTCCGAGAAACTGCGGTGGAACAGATAGCAAGAGGCTGGGGACACCGGGGCGAGACGCTGCCTTTTCTCAAACAACTGGCGGAGTCGGAGCCCAATTCTCACTTGCTGAGCGTGCTGGTGCGAGAAATAGCGCGGGGATGGCCGCAAGAGCCGGAAACCTTGTCTTGGTTGAAAATTCAGCTTGAGGCTGGGGATGAGGAGGTGCGTGAGGTGGCGGTGCAGGAACTCGCTCGCAATTGGCCCGATGGTGCTGAAACTTTGCGGATGTTGGAGGCTAAAGCAGAGGGCGATGAGAGTTCGGCTGTTAGGAAAATTGCTTTGCAAAAGTTAGCCCGGGGGCGGACAAATGAGTCTCAAACTTTTGAGTGGCTGAAAATTAGGGCCGAGCAGGATGATGATTCGCAGGTGCGGGCGATCGCTCTGGTAGAGTTAATTCGGGGATGGAAGGACGAACCGGGAATGTTTGAGTTTTTGCGCCACAGAGCTCTTACCGATGCCTACGATAGAACAGGTTCTTTTGCTTACAATCCCCGGTTTACAGCACTCGAAGCAATTATCGAACATTATCCCGAAAATGAGGAAACTTTGCGATTGGTGCGATCGCTCGCAGTTTCCGACGTAGACGAGCAAGTGCGGGCTTTAGCGGGCCGCCAACTGGCGAGTCAAGATTGGTAATTGGTTGGCTGGTGGAGGAATAGTGCGATCGGGCTATTTATAACGGTGCTCAGAAAGATGAGGTATGTTGTTGGGCTTGGGCCCTTCTTAGTTTAGTGGTTATATGAGCTGTCAGTTATACCTCATCTTTTTGAGAAAGGCTATATATTGATTTTGCCGCACGATTGATGTTGATTCTTGTACCGAATTGATGTTGATTTTTCCACGCGAGCGATGGGTATTTTTCCACGCGAGCGATGGGTATTTTTCCACGCGAGCGATGGCGAGCGATGGGTATTTTTCCACGCGAGCGATGGGTATTTTTCCACGCGAGCGATGGGTATTTTTCCACGCGAGCGATGGGTATTTTTCCACGCGAGCGGGGACGCTCGCACTGTGGGATTTCCGACAATTTTTGTTGATTTTTGCTCGGGATTGGGCTATTCTTTCCCGCGAGCGGGGACGCTCGCACTGTGCAATTTCCGGCGATTTTTGCCAATTTTGATCCGCGAGCGATGGGTATTTTTTCACGCGAGCGGGGACGCTCGCACTGTGCAATTTCCGGCGATTTTTGCCAATTTTGATCCGCGAGCGATGGGTATTTTTCCACGCGAGCGGGGACGCTCGCACTGTAGGATTTCCGGCGATTTTTGCCAATTTTGATCCGCGAGCGATGGGTATTTTTCCACGCGAGCGGGGACGCTCGCACTGTAGGATTTCCAGCGATTTTTGCCAATTTTGATCCGCGAGCGATGGGTATTTTTCCACGCGAGCGGGGACGCTCGCACTGTAGGATTTCCGGCGATTTTTGCCAATTTTTCCACGCCGTCCCTGGCACTCAATCCAATTTGCAATTAAATGAGGTAAATCAATGTCATTGAAACAAGATTTTATTCAATTACCACTCCCCAAGAATATCCATTTTATAACATTCGTTACCTGGGAAAGACTAGAACTAACTCCACCGGCTCGACAAGTTGTTCTAGATTCTACCTTGCACTTTCACAACCAAAGATATCAACTATTCGCTGCCGTTATTATGCCAGATCACGTACATCTTTTGCTTCAGCCTTTTCCGAAGTCTGATTCTCAAGACTGGTCAATTGGAAGCTTGCTTCATAGTCTTAAAGGTTTCAGTTCAACCGAGATTCCTAAAGTAATGAAGCATATCGGTAAAGTTTGGCAAGATGGGCGACACGCGGAAATTATTAACAGCCACCAACATTTTATCAATACCTGGGAATATATTAAACAAAATCCTGTCAAAGCTAACTTATCAGATACACCTGAAAAATATCCTTTTTTCTGGGAAAACAGCTAATCTGACGACAAAAAGTGCTGTCCCCGCTCGCGGCCCGGGGTGAAACACGCGATCGCAAAAAAACAGTGCGAGCGTCCCCGCTCGCGGGCTTTCGAGAAACTCGCGGGCTTTTGTGTACGCAGAAACAGTGCGAGCGTCCCCGCTCGCGTGTACAATACGCGAGCTCCGGAAAGCACTCTAAATGCAAAACTGAGATGCTCCCTATTCATTCCCACAAAAGGGCGATCGCAAATCGCACCGCTTCCCCCATCATCGAACAGCGAATACTCGCCGACGCCGTTTTCTCCCACCTCAACAACTGTTCCCGAAAACCCGCGTCTTGCTTGGCCCGCTCCACGATCGCCTGACTGATTACTTTCTTCTGAATCTGAATAGTCGGAACACCTTCCTGCTTCAAATAATCCAACAACCGCTGTACGCTTTCAGAGAATTTATCCGGCGTCTGAGACATCAAAATAAACGAAATTTGGCGCACCATTCGCTCGTAGATTTCCTGTCTTCTGAGCAACACCTCTTTTGGGAGCGGCCTTGGTGGCTGCGGTGTTGCTGACTCCTCCTGCGAACCGTTATCCGCAACAGCCAATCCCAGCAAAATCAAAATTTCAGCGCCCTTAGCTAAAACCTTTTCCAACATATCTGGATAAAGCGCCAATATGCGATCGCCCAAAATCTTACCATTCACCAAACGGTTCGCGCTCAGCCGCAGTAAATTTTGCTCTCGGGCAGACTCAAAAAATTGAATGTTCAACTGAAGTTCGCAACTCTCTAACTCCACCCGACGCACCGTAAACACCAAAGCCTCCCAATTAGGAAACTCACCAAAACACACCTCCACAATCGAACTTTCCTCGTGATACTGCTGTCCCAATTCCCCAGACTCAAAATCGCGATCGACCGGAAAGCGATTTGCCACAACTTTCGCAGTATAATCAAAGTCAGTAAAAACATAACGACAGTTAACTTTAGACAGCTCGACATCTTGAACCTGCCAATTTTGAATGCAGCACCCCGTAAGCTGCGCCCCCTCCAAATCCGTCCGAATTAAATGGCACTCAATCAAACAAGCTTCTCTTAAATCCGCTTCAGCCAACATCGAATCCACCAAATAAGCGCCGCTTAAATCAGCTTTCCGCAAATCAGCACTGCGTAAATTAGCCTCGCTCAAATCCGCCCGCAGCAAATACACTTCTTGCAAGTTAGCTCGCAGCAAAAGCGCCTGCTTAAAACTCGCTTTCAATAAATAAGCACCCGCCAGATTCGCTCGACTCAAATCAGCCCGATCCAGCACCGCCTCAGTCAAATCCGCCCCCGCCAGCACAGCTCGGTGCAAGTCAGCGCCCGTCAGATTTGCCGATCGCAAAATCGCACCATTCAAGTCAGCTTCAATCAAATTTGCACCGCTCAAAATTGCCGATCGCAAATTCGCTTCCACCAAATGCGCTTCCCGCAAATTAGCACCCGTCAAATTCGCACCAACAAGACTCGCGCGGTTGAGATTCGCCTCCATCAATTCCGCCCCCATCAACTGCGCGCCGTCGAGTTTAGCTTTTTCTAAATTAATTTGGTCAGATTTAACTCCTTGAAGATTAGCACCGCCCAAATCCGCCTCGCACAGCGCCGCCCAATTAAGATCTGCTGCTTCCAAACAACCAAGACGCAAATCTGCTTTCGCAAGATTTGCTCCGCTCAAATTTGCCCCAGTCAGATTCGCCCCAGCCATCCCCGCACTGCGGAGATCCGCGCGGCGCAAACAAGCCCCAATTAACTTAGCATTGCTCAAAAAAGACCAGCTCAAATTAGCACCCGTCAAGTTAGCACCAGTTAAGTCTATTTCTCGAAGGTTGACACCGCTTAAACTAGCACCGCTGAGGTCAATATGAGCAAAGTTCCGCTCTCCCTCTTGGTAGCGCTGTAAAAATTCCTGTATTTGCATTCGCAGGGGAAGGGGAAGGTAAAAAACAATTTATAGTCGGGTAAAATAACAGTTATCTCGTTTGTAGTGAGGACTTCAGTCCTCGGATTTTATGCGGACTGAAGTCCTCACTACAGGGAGCCTCTGAGTTTTGCATTTGTAGTGCGAGCGTCCCCGCTCGCGTGCTTTATAAAGCACGCGAGCGGGGACAGCACTGAAAGAAAAAATGCTTTTTGCAAAAATGAGATGCTCCCTCACTACAAACCTATTTGATTGCGAGCTATCTACCGGACATCAGAGGATTCAGAAATGGCATTGACTCTATAATCTTAGAGAAATCTCTGCAATTCCTGTTGCAAATACTTTGCCCATTTAGTTGCTAGAGGAACTTCTGTAAAAGGAACCTGCACCGCCGCAGTATCTTTTAACAGAAATTCTATGGCGATCGCTTTTCCAGAATTCGGCGGCGATTCTAAATCTACCACAGCACCGTTAACTAACAACCGCAGCGACTGCACATTTTTCAACGAAAAACTTTGCAAATTCACAGGGCCGCTGCGAGTAGGTTTCCCCCAAGTCAAACAGTCTTCTTGCTGACCGAGTACAGCATAAATATCGTATTTTGCCTTAGCGAATTGTTCCGCCCAGACGCGATACGCTTCTAACTTTTGATACTCGTTCCATCCAGCCCAAGCCAGAGCAATAAAAAGTGCCAGCAGCGGCAGCCACATTAAACCTCTTTCCATGCAATATCCTTTTCATTCAGTTGACAGTTGACAGTTGACAGTTGACAGATGAGGGCGACCTCTACCTAAAAGGAAGAGGATTGGAGTAATGAATAGTTTTCTTTTAATTTATCCGGATCGGGGAGAGGCTTTAAACCAATTATTTCTGGTAAAAAATACTCCCGGTTTTGTTTGCCATCTCCTCTCATGATACAATTGATTGAACTCCTCAAACTTGCTCGGCAATTTAAACTAGAAATTATACCAATTTGCGATCGCACGGGCAGCCCCCACCACCACATACCAAAGGCCCGCCCGCGAGTCATCCAGCAGCCGCCACCCGTAAAACTGGCGATCGCACTGAAAATTGGGTTATTGTGGTGAACAAGCCTTCCCTAAACGGACGATCGGCCATGAAAAAGTTTTTCCTTTTGTGCTTATTTTTAATCGGGCTCGGCTGGGCGATTTCAAATTTCCCAGGACTGGCTACTCAAGGCACTTACGACTCGATTGTGCTGGATTTCCGCGAAGATATCGGTGCTGCCCAGATTGCCAAAGAAGTAAATGCGATCGCCCAACAGTACCAAATATCACCCCAACTCAACAGCGAATTCTCAACATCAGATAATGTGTATGTTGTCAAGGGCGATCGCACTTTGCTAAACGCCCTGAGAAAATCAAATTTGGCTAAAGATACCGAATACATTGAACCGAACTACGTATACAGCGCTTTCGAGATTCCCAACGACCCCATGTATACCAAGCAGTGGAATCTTCGCAGCATCAACGTAGAATCTGCCTGGAACGAAACCAAAGGCAGCGGTACAACAGTAGCGATAATTGACACCGGCATTACCCCCGTTGCCGACTTAAAAGAAACCAAATTTGTACCGGGCTACGACTTTGTAAACGATCGCGCCGAAGCCTACGATGACCACGGCCACGGTACTCACGTCGCAGGTACTGTCGCCCAATCAACTAACAACAACTACGGCGTCGCAGGCATCGCCTACGAAGCAGCTTTAATGCCGCTCAAAGTATTAGGCGGCAGCGGTGGCGGTACAGTTTCCGACATTGCCGAAGCAATTAAATTTGCAGCAGACAATGGCGCAGATGTCATCAACATGAGTTTAGGTGGCGGTGGCGAAAGTCAGTTAATGGAAGAGGCGATCGACTACGCCCACTCTAAAGGCGTTGTCATCATCGCAGCCGCAGGCAACTCCGGCGAAAGTTCCGCTTCCTATCCCGCCCGCTATCCCCACGTCATCGGCGTTTCGGCCCTCGGCCCCAACGAAGAAAAAGCCGATTATTCCAATTTCGGCGCCGGGGTTGACATTTCTGCCCCCGGTGGTTCTGAACTGGGCAAAATTCTCCAAAGTACGATCGACCCAGAAACAGGAAACGAAGTCTTTGAAGCCTACCAAGGCACCAGCATGGCTTCTCCCCACGTCGCCGGCGTAGCAGCCCTAATCAAAGCCTCCGGCATCACAGAACCAGACCAAATTCGCAGCATACTCTTGCAATCCTCGCGAAATGTCACAGAAGACCCCTTAAACCATTTTGGTTCGGGACATCTAGACGCAGGCGCAGCAGTTCAGCTAGCCCAGCGCGGACAAATCAACTTCCGCGACTTCTTCCGCTGGCTGCGCGACAACGGCTATCTCAGCCCCCGCTTCTGGATTGACGGCGGTGCAGTCGCCCTGTTGCCGAAAATTGCCATGGTGCTCGGTTCTTACCTGCTGGCTTTCATTTTGCGGAATTATTTCCCCTTCCAGTGGACTTGGGGCTTTTCCGGCGGCTTGATTGCTGGAAGTTCTGGCTTCTGTTTCCTCCGCAACTTGTTCGTATTTGACTTGCCGCAGTGGCCGATGAGAATCATGGGTAGTTCTATCCCCGAACTCGGCGGTGCAATTAACGGCAGCAGTATGCTGAATCCCTTATTTGCTAGCGTTTTAATTCCCGGGATTTTGATTGTTTTGCTGTTGGGACACAGAGAGTGGAAGTGGATCGCGATCGCAACTTCGATCGGCTTTGCTAGCTGTTTAGCAGTGAATGCTGTTCTCTCTCCCGCAGTTTGGGGATTGGGAACTGGTTTAGTAGCACAAACATTCTTGATTGTCAATGCTTTGTTGTGTTTTGGATTGGCACGTTTGGCTATTAAAACAGAGGCGCAGTCAGCATGAGTATTACAGTCAAAGGCGAAATTGAACGCAAAGGATTAGGCCCGGGCACTTGGGCTTTAATCGGCGAAGATGGGGAAACTTACGAACTTAAGGATGCTCCTTCTGAGTTGAAAAAAGCTGGTCTTAAAGTCAGCGTCAAAGGTGAAATCCGCAAGGATGTAATGACTTTTGCGATGATCGGCCCGGTGCTTGAGGTGCAGTCTTTCGATCTGTTGTAGGTCGATCGACTCGATCCAGCTTTCGATCAAAAAAAACCCCGGCCAAAATTGGCTGGGGTTTATTAATCAGGGTGCATCTACATAATTTAATCTCCGCTCCGACAGCACCACATTCAGGAAAATTTAGAAAATTTATTTCAGCAACTCGGTTTCTTCTCACATCTTGCACCATTCTCAAGAACGGGCAAGATGCCCGTTCCACAAAAGATGAATTTTCTTGTGGAACAGGCATCTTGCCTGTTCATAAAAAGGTAATTGAGAATGGTGCAAGATCTCAGTTTCTTTCAACATTTGTCGTAACCCAAGAGCAAAACTCCTAGAAACCGGGTTTCTGAGCTTATACTTCAGCCCTCAAACAGTCGCTACCTCTGGTTATATCTAATTTTTGCCAAAAAAAACCCGGCCAAAATTGGTCGGGAGTTAATTAATCAGGGTGCATCTACCAACTAAGCTTCCTCAGAATTCCAGCGCAATCCGGAAACTTACCTCAAATTTTTTCAGCATCAGCCTTAACACAAAAAAAACCCGGCCAAAATTGGCGCGGGAGTTAATTAATCAGGGTGCATCTACTAATTTAGTCTCCGGCGCGACAGTACCTCGTTCCGGACAGTTTGGGAAATTAGTCAGAGTTGATGGCTTGATATCGTTTCCGGTTGTATCGGAATTATTTAACCGCAGAGAGCGCAGAGGACACAGAGAGAGAAGATGGAGATGAATACAGGGCTATGCAATCGGATTTGATCTGAGGTGCGATCGACAAAAAAAACTCCCGGGCCAAAATTGGTTGGGAGTTAATTAATCAGGGTGCATCTACTAATTTAGTCTCCGGTAGCACCGTACCTCTTTCGGGATAGTTTCGGAAATTTGCCAGAATTTGCTCATAAAGTGCGATCGCCAAAAAAAAACCCCCAAACCAAAATTGGCGTGGGAGTTAATTAATCAGGGTGCATCTACTAATTTAGTCTCCGGTAGTACCGTTGCATCTACTAATTTAGTCTCCGGTAGTACCGTACCTCTTTCGGGATAGTTTCGGAAATTTGCCAGAATTTGCTCATAAAGTGCGATCGACAAAAAAAACCCGGCCAAAATTGGTCGGGAGTTAATTATCAGGGTGCATCTACTAATCTACTCTCCGGTAACACCACACCTTTTTCCGGAGAATTTGGGAAATTTGCGAGAATTTACGGCTGTGCGTGCGATCGCTCAAAAAAAACCCGGCCAAAATTGGTCGGGAGTTAATTATCAGGGTGCATCTACTAATCTACTTTCCTGGGAATTCAGTAGCAATCCGGACAGTTGTATCAAAATTTTCAACAGATCGCTTGATGATACCCAAAATCTGAATTTCGCAGTCGGGAGGGGCGATCGTATTTCGGATGGAGCGATCGAGCTAGCGTCAGCCCCAGAATAGAGTTTGGGGCTGGGTATTACCGCCGTTTGTTTTGATTTGTCGGCGGTTTGACAGGCTCTTGTCTGTTTAAGTAGTATAAAAGTGCGATCGTTCCCCCTATCAAGATACCTACTACTACCAAACCAACAGCTATAACTTTTGCTCCTCCAGAAAAAAACACGTAAATAAACCCCAGATAAGGAACCCCTAACAAAATAGCAGTAGCTATCGTTTTTAAAGAAGTTAATTTAATCTCTATTTCCAGATGCTTGTAAGGTTTTCCTTGAAATTTGTAGTAGGTTCTAGATGAACCTAAACGCTGTGGACGAGTTATCAATGGTTTTGGACTAGGCATACCGTACTATTGGGGATATGTTCGTTAATAGTTATTTGTTCTGAAGTTTCCTATTTAATCCGGATTGAATCAGGGAAGGATGTAGATTGGAAGTTTGCGGTATATAAAAAAAGGCAAATTGCACTGCTACATCGGGTGCATCTCAATGCAAGCGAAGATATCCGTAGGGGCGAAGCATGACCGCAGTCAATATGAGATGATAACTAATAACTTATATGCGGTCATGCTTCGCCCTCTTCCAAAACCAGATGCACTGCCACATCTCGCATAACGCATCTATTCTCTTCGCAGAACCACATCTATTTTCCTGAAACCCTTACCAAAATCATGTATTAATTAATTATCTCTAGTTGCAATACATTTGATTTTGATTGGAAGAGAATTATGAGTGAGTTCGATATTACAAGTTTTGATTTTGCAGACTTTGGCTGTTCTAACGGTAGCTCAATTCAATTTGGAATCAACATACTCAAAGGGCGTAAGGGATTTGGCATCGATCTCGATCCGAAGAAGGTAGCATCAGCCAAAGCTGCTGGATATGATGCCATCAAAGGAGATTTTTGCAATCTCGATCTCCCTGATGGTTGCGTGGATTTTACAATTCTCAACCATACTTTGGAGCATTTACCTAAATTAGATTATGCCAAAGAAGCCATAAAAAATGCTATCCGAATTTCTAGAAAATTCGTTTTTATTAAAGGGCCTTTTTTTGATGCCGATGACTACTTAAAATCTTTAGGACTAAAATTTTATTGGTCTGACTGGACAGGTCATACTTTACATCTCCAAGCCCAACAGGTAAAGAACATTCTTGAAGAACTCAATGTTCCCAACTATGAAATTTATGGGAGAGTCTTGGTCAACTCTTCTCAAGATACAACTATTCACCCGTTATCGTCACTCAAAAACCAACAGCATTGGGAACAAGAAAAACATGAAGTAAAACCAATAGTGGAATTCAACCAACCAGTTTATCGAGAAGTTGTTGGCATTATTTGGTTGTCTAATAATGTAAGTGTATCCGATGTTCGCAATCTCCCATACAAACATTTGATTTATCAAAAAGGTCTCACTTTTTCTTGAGCGACTGAGCAAAGGTACGTAGTTGCGCTTCAGCGCTCTTTCCTGATATTAGCTAAGAGCGCTGAAGCGCAACTACGTACCTAATTTGTCAAATGCTGTAAACTATCAACAGTCAACAGTCAACCGTCAACTGTCAACTGTCAAAAGATATAATTCAGACTTTTGACAAAATCCACATTCCATGACAATTTCCATCAGCGCCAGGGATACTGTTACGAATATCTGTTTTAGCTAGCTGAGTTAAATGTGGCAATAAAGCCCGGATTTCTTCATCAGACAAGTGTTCAAGTTTTTGGCGCAGTTTAATACCAGCATCGTTCCAGTAACACCCACGTAAAATTGTAATATCTGGGAAAATTTCCTGGATGCTATCAGCATTGTAGCCGACGCGATAATGCTGGTGATTTTTCCAGACACTTTCTCTCATTTTTTTATTGAGGTTAGTTTCATGACTGGCAAATGGAACAAGTGCAAATACATACTTCCGTGATGCTGCACGCATATTAATCGCTGCTTTTTTGTCAGCCTCGATATGTTCTAGGACTTCAATCGAGGCTACTAGATCGTAGGATTCTGATGAGGGAGTCAAAGTATCGTAAGTGTCACATTTGACATTTTCAATCACCCATTCGGTGGCCATCCGCATCCCTAATCGCTGTTGAATATTGGCTTTAGTATCAATATCCGTGAGGTAAAACTCAATTGCAGGAAATTCTAGAGCGAGAGCTACCTCCGTTAATCCAGCTCCACAGCCAACGCTGAGAAAGGATTTGATTTCTGCCGTTTTTAAGGCTTCGATTAATCCTTCACGCATCTGAAGATAGCGTAGGTAAGCCCATCGCTTTCTGGTCATTAGTTGGAGCTGAACTTTATTGAGATATCGTCTTTGAAGAACAGGGTCTAACATAATACTTACTTGAAACTCCTAAAAATATCTATCTATGAAGCAAGTTGAAGTAGCTCATTGCAGAAAAGATTGTAAATGCTAAAAGCAGCACGTTTTGGTGAATATCTAGCCGCTGTTTCAATAGCATTTAACTTGAGTTGCAATAAGACATTGCGATCGGCTTGAATGAGCTTACCAATTCCCTTGACACAATCCTCAATCGATGTGGTGTCAACGACTACGGAGTTAAAGTCAGCGATCGCAAATTCATCTGTTCCTCCTTTATCGGGGACAACTGGAATGCAGCCAGAAGCCATTGCTTCTATAGCTGTACGGCCAAAAGCCTGGAAATCAGAAAGATCTAGAAATATATCTGAGTTTCGCAGCAGGGCCGCGACTTCGGAGCGACTCAGATGAGGAAAAATCGTAGTATTTTCTGGAATCGGTATCCCAGCAGATTCAATCAGACTCCGGTCAGAGCCAAAGATAGTAAAATGTACTTGATTTGGAAACAAATCTGATAAAATTTTAGCGACAGCTAATGTACGACGGGGAGCGCGTCTGGCCGTGGTGAATCTTACCATCATAGAAATCTCTATACGAGAGTTTTCACTCTTCAGATCGGGGGAGTAAACTTGATGGTCGATGCTGGCTTCTACTTTGTGGACTTTAACAGCATGATTGCGATTAACAATCTCGCACAACCACTGAGTTTTAGCAAACTGGATAGCATGGGGAATCAGTCCATAGGATTGTCGCGCTTCTTCCCATTCTGGAGTATCTATGTAAGAAAATAATGGTTCGTAATCTTGTATGTAGTAAGCTGGCAATATCTGGGGATTTTCTCTAACTAACGCTTCCAGGATTTTTACTGAACTGTAAGTAGTAGCACAGACTACAGAGAAATCTTGAGCTAATTTTTTGAACTCAGTTAAAGTTTGATAAGAAGCTGCAATTTCACCAATTTCGGGAATTTCTTTGTAACCATTTAAAAAGTCAGTAAAGTTAGACTGATTGACGGCTATTTTGATAGGAATCCCAGAGCGATAAAGTGCTAAGGATTCTTGCACTACTGAATGAGCGCCTCCTCCACCGCCTTTGACGGGGAGAATAAACAAAATTTTGGGAAATTCATGATTGACATTTAACTTGACAGCAGATCGCTCGTAGGAAACTGTTTTGTCTTGTGGATCGGGCTGACCGTTTTGGGCTAAGGCTTGCCTTAATTTGTAATAGGCTGGCGAAAAGTTTGGGTCAAGCTCGAATGCTTGACTGTAACAGCTAATTGCCTCTTCCCACTGCTGTCTTTGGCTGAGAAGTTCTCCTAAATTGTAGTAAAATTTGGCCGAAGAATCGGGTTTCAGTTCAATAGCTTTACGGTAACTGGCGATCGCCTCATCTATCTGTCCAAGTTGTTGCAAAGCTTCGCCCAAACGATAGCAAGCAGTGGGGAGGTTGGGTTTGAGTTCGATCGCCTGACGGTAAGAGGCGATCGCTTCAGACCACTGCTTCATTTGACCTAGAGCATTTCCTAGGTTGTGGTAAGCTTTAGAAAACTTCGGTTGCAGCTCTATAGCTTTACGGTAACAAGGGATAGCCTCGGAATGTCTCCCTTGTTGCTGCAAAAGCTCTCCTAAGCTGAATTGCAACTCAGGAATATTTGGGTTAAGTTCGATCGCCTGACGGTAAGAGGCGATCGCTTCAGACCATTGCTTCAGTTGGCCCAGAGCATTTCCTAAGTTATGGTAAGCTTTAAAAAACTTCGGTTGCAGCTCAATAGCTTGACGGTAACAGGCGATCGCTTCCTGATATTTCCCTTGTTGCCGCCAAAATTCCCCTAAACTGTGGTGAAAGTCAGGGTTATTTGGGTTGAGTTCAATAGCTTGATGGTAAGCAGCAATCGCTTCTTCCATTTCTCCAAGTTGTTGCAAAGCTTCCCCTAAACGGTAGTAAGCAGTGGGGAGGTTGGGTTTGAGTTCGATCGCCTGACGGTAAGAGGCGATTGCTTCAGCCCATTGCTTCATTTGGCTCAGGGCATTTCCTAGGTTGTGGTAAGCTTTAGAAAACTTCGGTTGTAGCTCAATTGCCTGACGGTAGCTGGCGATCGCTTCAGAATGTCGCCCCAGCCGTTGCAAAACCTCTCCTAAACTGCGGTGAAACTCAGAGTTATTTGGGTTGGCTTGAATCGCTTGAGCGTAGATAGCGATCGCTTCTTCTAATTTCCCTTCCCGTTCAAGTTTTTGGCCAGTTTGGAAATGATTTTCTGCTTTTTCTAGATCGACTTTTTCTGACATATAAACCCTATTTTCAGTTGATAGTTGATAGTTGATAGTTGACAGTTGACAGTTGACAGTTGTTATGTGTTATTTTTTAATATTTCCCAATAATCAGTAACTAATGACTAATGACTGCTGACTAATGACAGGTGCATCTGGTTTTTGAAGAGGGCGAAGCATGACCGCATATAAATTATTAGTTATAACCTCCTATTTTCTGCGGTCATGCTTCGCCCCTACGGATATATTCGCTTGCATTGAGATGCACCCCTAATGACTGCTAACTAATGACTAATATCATTTCCGGCTGCATCGGAATAGAGAGCATCCCGTTTTTGTAGGGGCGAAGCATTCGCGCTAAAAATCTCTCATATAGTCGATAGGATACAGGCGCGAATGCTTCGCCCTTGCGGATATGTTTGCACAATCGGGATGCTCCCTCGGAATAATATATTTGGATGATAAGCTATCGCACATTTAAATTGTATATTCAGGGCGGGCGGGACACCCCACAAGAGTCTGATTTTTTTTGATATCCAATTTAAATGCAGAACAGTTTATCAGTGCGATCTATGCCGCGATCTATGCCGCGAGCGAGACGCTCGCACTCTCATAATACCGATGCTGCCGGATTTGATATGATATGTTCGCGGAGCTTGAGGCGTAAACGATCGAGAGTTTGATTGTTCTTGATTTCCTCAGTCAAAGCTTTGACATTAATATCGGGATGCTTCTGTTTAAACGCTGTAGAACCTTGTTTAGAAAGCTCTTGACGGCGTTCGTGTCCAAAACTTTTAGACTTAGAGTGATAGACATAGGCATTGTCAGCGATCGCTAGTTTAAACCCAGCTTTCTTAGCTCGAATTGAAAAATCATTCTCTTCCCCATACCCGTAGGGAAAACTCTCTTCATCCAGCCACCCAATTGCCTCAAGCACTGCTCTCTTAATCATGTAGCAGAAGCCATTAACAAAATTCACATTAGGAAATGCCTTTTCCGAAACATTTTCTACTAATTCACTAAAAGTCTCCAGTGAAAATCCATCAGGAACGCTGTTAATCATCCAGCCCCCCTTATTGTCAAATATTTCAGGAATCGATTGCCAAGATGCACAATTTGACAGAGGCCCGACTATGCCAATATCTTTTCGTGAATTAGCACAGTCAACTAATTTTTCTATCCAGCCAGGAGTGACAATTGTGTCGCTATTCAACAAAATTATATAGTCACCCGTACTGGCCCGCATACCGATATTAGCTGCTTTGGTATAACCGCGAGCCGTCTCATTTCTCAAAACAATTGCTTGCGAAACATCTTTAACCCACGCCTGAATAAAATCTCTAGTTTCTGGTTGAGAGCCATCATCTACAATGAGCAAGCGATAGTCAACCTTGGTGTGTCGGACAATAGAGGTTAAACACTCTTTCACATCCTCTAAAGCATTATGAACGCAGACAACAATATCAACTTGATATCGTATAGATTTTGAGATCGGCGAGAATTGAACTGGTAACAGCATTTTTGAGGAGTTGACATAATTTGCCCTCTGCTTGCTATAAAAGTCGATCGTCTCGGCTTGCGACTCTATTGCCGCATCCTCAAATCCATCCTTGATATTTATCAAGGCTTTGGATAACTGCAAAGAAAGTTCAAAGTCACCAGGCTTGAACTGTAGCCCCATCTGATAAAATACGATCGCTCCATCTCTATTGTCCTGTCTTGCGAGAGCATTACCCAAACCTAAATAGAGTTTCGGGTCTTTTGGATTAACTTCCAAAGCCTTGTGATAGACTTTGATATTATCTGGATTTTCCTCAATAGCTTGACTGTAACAACTAATAGCTTCTTTGGCTGACAGCGGACTGTGATTTTTCAGCGCATCTGCTAACTTTTCTTGCACGCAAGGCAGATCCGATTTTAAATTAATTGCACACCGATAAGTGGCGATCGCCTCTTCCCACCTCTCCAACTGCACTAAAGCATCCGCCAAGTTATAGTGAGACCAATGGAAGCCTGGATTTAGCCCGATCGCACTTTTATACGCTTGGGCTGCCTCTTCCCACATCTCCTGCTTAATCAGCACATCCCCTAAATTATTGTGCGACCAAGAAAAATCGGGGTTAAAGGCGATCGCCCGACGATACGCAGCAACAGCCTCATCTAATCTTCCTTGTACTTGCAAAACATCCCCCAAATTGTGGTGGACTTCCCACAGAGAAGGCTGAATTTCGATAGCTTTTTGATAAATTATGACAGCTTCATCTAACTCGCTCTTTTTAACAAGAGCATCTCCCAAACTCTGGTAAATTTCCGCTGAATCAGATGTCAAATCTAAGGCTTGACGGTAGGACGAAATAGCCTTATCCCACTCTCCTTTTTTGGCAAAAACTTTTCCTAAACTGTAGTGAGGTTTAGCATGGCTAAAGCTAGCATTGACTATGCTATAGGAATCGCGCACTTTCTTCCTATCTTGTTCGTCACCTTCTAAGTAGATTCTTTTTAAAACCAAAGATTGCGGATTCAACAAATTGTCAATTGGTTGGCGCGCGAGGAATGAATCGGAATTGTTATTAAGAGGAAATTCTATGATATTATTGGTTTCGCTGTTCATATCCTATACCTGCTAAAAATTGATACAGTCAAATCCTTGTGATTTATTATTCTGTTTCCTGAATCAGTATCCGGAAAATAGATAACTAATTATTTGCCAGTTCTATCGCGCGGTTGTAAGCGTGAATCGCTCCATCAATTTCGCCTTTTTCTTGCAAAGCATCACCTAATTTTTGGTGAAGTTCCCAGATATCAGGTTTCAATTCAATGGTTTTTTCATAACACCCGATCGCCTCATCCAACTGACCGCGACTATCTAAAACTTCCCCCAAACTTTGATATGCTTGAGCAAAGTGGGGATTTAATTCGATCGCCGTCCGATAACAGGCGATCGCGTCTTCCCGCCGATCGAGACTAGCCCAAACTTTCCCCAAACTGTAATGAGACCCCTCATAATATGGGTTCAGTTCGATCGCTTGCTGGTAAACTGCGATCGCATCTTCCCACTCACCCCGAACGCTCAAAACTTCCCCTAAATTGTGATAAGCATCCGCATAACTCGGCTGCAACTGAATTGCCCGCCGGTAACAGGAAATTGCCTTCTCCAACTGACCGAACTGTAGCAAAGTATTGCCCAGAGTAAAGTGTTCCTCAGCAGTTGCCCACTTGATATCTAAAGTGAGAGCTTCATACCAGTATTCTGCCCCTACTTGGGGAAAGCCAGACTGCACAAAAACTTGAGCTAAATTCCGGTAAGCCACTACGAGATCTGGTTTAATTTCAATTGCTTTTTTATAACAAACAATTGACTTTTGCCACAGTTTTTGACGAGCGTAGATGCTGCCTAAATTTGCATGAATTTCAGCAAAATTGGGTTCAATTTCCAAGGCTTCAGTGTACCAATACCTAGCAGCATCAACTTTTCCCATTGCTTGAGTAGCATTCCCCGCAATCTTGTAAGCAATTGCCGCCTCAGGTGTGATTTCAATGGCTCGCTTGCACTCAGTTATCGCCTCATCAAATTTACCCTGGGCGTAATAAGATTCTGCCTGTTTGATGTATGCTTCTGCACTGAGAGAATTGGCAACTGCCACAGGTTTGTCTGAGTCGATCGCCTTTGCAGACAATCTGAGAGTTTCCGCAGACTTTGCAGGATTATTTATCTGTACCGAAGAAACAATGGTATCCCCAGTTTCCGCCGCAGTTTGGCGACTGTTTTGATAGGCGCTTACCCCTGTCGTGGCGGGAACAGAATCCACTGCTTTACTAGATAGTGAATAGTTGCCGTTAAGTGCCACCGCTTTTTGCAAGCAGACAGCAGCTTCATCCAACCTGCCTTCTTTTGTCAGCGCTTTTGCCAGATTTTGGTAAACACCATTCAAGTTCGGATTTAACTCGATCGCGCGCTGGTAACAGGCGATCGCCTGAGAGATTTTGCCTTGCCGAAACAAAATATTTCCCAGTTTAAAGTGGTGATTGGGCGATACCTTTTCCGGTTCCAGAGAAAACGCTTCGTACCAGCACTCATTCGCCTCTTCCAGCTTGCCATCCTGCGTCCACACCCTAGCCAAATTCCGGTAAGCTGCTGCTAAATTCGGCTGGAGGGCGATCGCCTTTTGGTAACAAGCAATTGCCTGCTGTCGCTGTTGTTTCATGGCATACAAACTGCCGAGATTTACGTGGGCTTGCACGTCGCTAGAATTAATTTTGACAACTGTTTGATAGCACTCGATCGCCCCTACTAAATTCCCCCGCCCTTGCAAAATACTGCCCCACAGTTTGTAAGCAGCCACCGCATCGGGTTGAATCTCAATGGCTTGCTTGCACTCAGCAATAGCCAGATCGAATTGTTTTTGAGCGCAATAGGATTCTGCCCGCTGAATGCAGTTATCAGCCGTATCCTGTTTCCGAAAATCTGTCGCAAAACCGCTGTCAACAACAGTCACCTGGGGCGAAACATCAGCCGAGTTGGGAACAGCGGGTGCAGAATTTGCCGAATTGGCGATCGTATTTAACAGTTCCGGTACAGCAGGAATTGTTTGCTGTTGCTGCAACTGTACGCGAGGCTTTTCAGCAGAACTTGTCGAATCTAGTTGCAATAAATTAGCTGGAATATTTGCCTGCAAAGTAGATGTTTGGAGATTCTGAGGTAACTCAGCTTTTGGGTTGGCACCCACCACTACTGTATTCAACAAATCCCCAGAAAGATTAGCCTGATTTTCACTATTTTTTCGATAGTTGGCAACTTCTTCCTGCAACTTTCTTTGAGCTTTGAGAGCATTGCCTAACTGTTGGTAAGCCTGGTTAAAATTGGGGTTTAGCTCGATCGCGTGGCAGTAACAGCGTATTGCCTGCGTTACCTGATTCTGCCTCAAAAAGTTATCGCCCAATTGGATGTGTTCTTCAGGCGTGGCTTTGGCAGGTTCCAGAGAATACGCTTTAAACCAGCACCCGTCAGCCTCCGATAGCTGCCCCATTTGCGCCCACACCCGAGCTAAATTGCGGTAAGTTGATGCTAAATTCGGCTGAAGGGCGATCGCCTTTTGGTAAAATGCGATCGCCGATTGCCACTGCTGTTCCTGAGCATAAATCGTCCCCAAATTAGTATAAGCTTCAGCAAAATCAGGATCGAGTTCAATAGCCTTAGCGTAACAGTTTTTCGCTTCCTCTACCTTGCCTTGAGCTTGCCTAGCATTCCCCCAAATTTTATAAACCCTCGCATCGGGTTTAACTTGGATAACTCGCTGGCAAGCTGTCGCAGCCTGCTCAAATTTCCTGAGAGCATAAAACGATTCTGCACCTTGAATGTAGACTTCAATATCGTCAGGATTGAAACCTAAAATTTCTGGGATGTCATTCTGATGGGTTGGCATATTTGTCATCGGTAGGGATGTTGACTTTTGGTGACAAGCTAAAGCCATTTCCCAATTTTTTTCTGCGCCATACAGAGCGGCAAGGTCAGTATAAACTTCCGCAAAATTGGGCTTAAATTCCAGAGCTTTTGTGTACCAATGCTTTGCCTTAGCTGAATTTCCTTGTGCCGCACTAATTTTGCCCAAAGTCTTGTAAGCTGGCGCAAAATTAGGTTGTTGTTTCAGGGCTTGCTCGCAAGCAGCTAGAGCATCAGCTAACTTGCCTTGTTTTAAATAAAACTCTGCCCGCTTTTGGAAATAATCGCCTGATTCTTGGTTCATGATTTTGATGGTTCTTTTAGGGTTTTCTCGCGATATTAAATTTAGTGGTTTTTTTGAGGGAATGACATTGACATTGCCCAGCATTATTTTGAGATCCTTCAAATTCACCAAAATATCTTCAGTTAATGGATTTTGATACATTAACTGTCGGATTGGATAGCACTCAAAGTTCTCTCCTGTTACGTAATAATGTTCGAGATTTAGCTGCTGACCGATCGCCCAATAGTAATGCCTGATATAATTCCCAGAGGTCAGCTCAATTACCTTTGTTCCGGGAGAACAGAAGATAATATTTGTTAAACCGCTGCCGTGCGGCGCGACAATTACTTTGGCACGAGCAAATAAAGTTATCTGTTCGTTCAAAGTCATAGATTCTAGTAGCACTGGAACAAAGCCAAATCCGCTTAAAAAATCGATGACTTGTTCTTCATTGATAACTCGTCGGTAGCTACATTTGTTGCGGCTGATATAAATGCGTTCTGGCTGAGTATTTTTGCTCTCCCCAGCGCAACTTTCTGGGAGTTTAGGAGATTGTTCTCCTGCAAAAACTCGCCTCAAAAACTCCAGCCCCTGGGGTGACAGCCAGCCCAAATATCCTGAAAAAGAGGGAACAATTAAATGTTTGGCTTGAATGTAAGGATGGCGATCGCTCTCAATAATCTTATATTCAGGAATTCCCAATGCTTTCAGGGTTTCTCGCTGAAAAGGCTGCTGGCAGCTATTCACCAAAAACCAATCTATCTCCTCCAGATTTACCCCCCAACGGTGCAGAATTTCGATGCGGGGCAAGATATCTACCATCCAGTGAAAATAGACATTTCCCGAAAGTCCGGCCAATACCGCCACCGTACCGTCTATCTTTTCTAAAGGCGGCAATTCTTCCGGTTTTAACTTCAAAAACCTGTGCTGAGTAGAATGTTGATTGTCGCATCCGGGTAACTCGCCCGGATATTCGCGGGAAAGTTCGGGTAACAGCCGATCTTGTTCATCTATAATCGCAATAGCATTGCAAATCATCCAAGAATTTTTCTGCGGTACAATCCAAGCCCGCCCGTTGGGGAGGGAAGTTACAAAGGTTTCCGGCGAATCAAACGCTGTTTTTGCCTGGCCGTCGCAAGAATATACGCCATCACCTAAATGCACGGGTTCAAACTGTTTGAAAATCCGCCTGAGACACCGCTGACAATCTAAACCATGACATTCGGATTTCTGCTGTTGGTTCCAGTTAACAATGGAGGGTAAGGAGCTCTCAAATTGGGAGTTTTCAATATCTCCCAAAATGGTAAGTCTGGGGTGTCCGAAGGATTGAGGTGCGACAGGGATTTTTGCAGGGGAATCATCTGGGCGATCGACATTTAGATCTCGATCCCCCCTAGCCCCCCTTCTTAAGGGGGGAACCGGAAGCGCTTTCAAAGTCCCCCTTTTTAAGGGGGATTTAGGGGGATCTAGACTGGGGGAAAGGCGAGTCAGTTGCTGCAACTTCTGCTGTTGTTTCAATACAGCCTGCAACGGCTCGCAAATATCAGATCGATCGCCCGCAATTGCCAGCACTAGACGGTAAATTACAATCGCTGCCGAAAATCGTTGCTGCTGACTCAAGCAATCAGCCAGTCGCAAGTAAATATCCGCATTCTGAGGTTGAATTTGTAAAGCTTTTTGGTAATATTGTTCCGCTTGTTCGTGCCCGCCGTACTCAGCCAAGGCATTTCCCAGATGAAAGTAAGTTTCTGCTAAATTGAGGAGCAATGATGACAAATTCAGCGGATTTTGAGCAAGACTAGAAATGGCAGAATTAGAGCCGTTTTTTTCTTGAAGTTGCCTGAGAAATCGGACACAGGCTATTTGAGAGCGATCGAGTTCATTGAGATCTGCTACCTCCGTCAACCGCATCTCTACGTGGTGGCAAAAACCCTCAACAAACTCGCTTTGGAGAGCGATCGCATTTTGAAAACATAGCATTGCCTCAGCTAATTTGCCTTGTGCGATCAGGGAAATAGCCCGATCGCCATACACCGCAACTCGATCGGGATTTTGGCTGATTACCCGATCGAAACATTCTCCGGCAAAAGTATGCAGCCCCAACTGTTGGAAGGCTTTTCCCAAATTGTAACGGGCAATAACTAACTCTGGCTGCAACTCGATCGCGCGGCGGTAAAGGGCGATCGCTTCCTGGGGTTTCCGCACTTCCAACAGCACAATACCTAAATTATGGTACAGAGCAGCATCATCGGGCGCAACAGCTATTCCCGTTTGAAAAACTGCCATTGCTTCATCAAATTTGCCTTCCTGCGCCAGAATGCAGCCCCAATTGCTGTATGCTTTGACAGCCCAGGGTAAAACTGCTCGATCGGAGCTTTGTTTCCAGCAGGATATCGCTTGCTGGTAACTGTCAATTGCTGCTGCTATTTTTCCTTGCTGTTGGAAAGCAGTGCCAGTCTTGTAAAGAGTTCTGACATCTAAATTGGTATTTTGTGCGATCGCTTCGGTGGCGATCGCAGTTAAATTACTGATTTTAAAATGTAAATTGTGGCCGCTAGTCATAACTGACATCACACTGATTAGGACTTACCAGAAAGAATTGGTTTAAAGCCGGAACCCCGATCGGGAGAAATTCAAATCAGACTATTCATTACTCCAATCCTCGGACTGACCGGAAGAGGCCGCTGTCAACTGTCAACTGTCAACTGTCAACTGTCAACTGAATGAAGCACGGATCGTCTTACTATGTTCTATTTGGGATTTTCGATGGGGGAGCGTTGATTGATATCGGTTTGGATACTCCCTAACCTACAGTTGTATGATTTTGAGACAATGGTATCTGAAACCAGGTATTTTCACTCAACTACTTCGTTGCCTACCTCGAATCAGTAAAGTATTCAGTTTTTTGGGCAGCAGTACGTAAGTTGTGACAGATCTGAGTAACAGTAACAAGGCTTGTTGTTAATCAGAATTTACGCTCTATTTTTCAGGCGATACACCGTACCTTCTCTATATATAATCCACATCAAAAAGATTGGCAAGAGTTAGTGCTATATATAATGAATTTTCTTGTTTGTTATCAGTTTAAAAAAAATCATAGCAAAAAATAAATACTTGCTTTCCCACAGGAGCGTCAGAGTTGAATCAAAAAAAATAGACTCTTGTTCTCCCACTAGATTTATATGTACAGGTAATTTAAAAATATAATAAAATCCCAACTCTCAATTCTCAAGTCTAATAAAATCTCAAATATCAAATCTAAGTAATTATCAGAAGCATCTGGTTTTTGAAGAGGGCGAAGCATGACCGCATATAAGTTATTAGTTATAATCCCATATTGACTACGGTCATGCTTCGCCCCTACAAACATATTTCCCAAAGTGAGATGCACCCAATCCCCCAATCTAAGATCTCAAATCTCAAATCTATAGCGGTTCTAAAAAAAGTGAGGTATCTTAATGCCCAATGCCCAATGCCCAATGCCCAATGCCCAATGCCCAATGCCCTATCCGCATGAGTATCTAATCTTTTTGATAAAAGTTATATGTCAATGGTAGATATACCCTACATAGGGTTGAAATTTAGATAATTTCAAAGTTGTTTGACCCAAGATTCAGGTTAGAACCGACTTGGGCAACAATCGAAACTTGTCCGTTTTGATTGCGGTAGTACAGCAAACCGTCAGCCGGGTTGTAGACGACATTAGCCGCGCCCGGAGTCCCAGGAGTGTTGGGATTGAAATTGGGGTCTGTAATAAATTGGTTGCCAACTAGATTGCCCGGTATCAAAGCATTAAATACAGCTCCATCGAGTTGAATTTTATCTTCTGTAGGATTGAAATCTGTCAGCGTATCCATATTATCGGCACCGACAAACTCGAAGCGGAATGTATCTGCTCCTGCACCACCTGTGAGGGTATCATTTCCTCTGTTGCCAGAAATAATATCGTTGCCGGCACCGCCTTCTACGATGTCATTGCCTTTGCCGCCAAACAAAATATCGTTTCCTTCGCCGCCCCTAACGGTGTCATTTCCTAAATTGCCATTTACAAAGTCATCTCCAGGGCCTCCCTCAACCACATCATCGCCTTTACCGCCGAACAAAGTATCATTTCCTTCACCACCGATAAGGTAGTCATTGCCCTCACCGCCGAAAAGGTTGTCGTTCCCGTCACCGCCGAAAATGTTGTCGTTGCCGAGGTCGCCAAACAGGAAGTCATCGCCACTGCCACCGTCTATCAAATCATCACCTTTACCTCCAAAAACAGTATCATTGCCTTCTCCACTGCGGATGGTATCGGCTCCTTGATTGCCAAAAAGAACGTCTTCGCCAGCACCGCCCTCGATTAAATCATCGCCTTTACCGGCGAAGACAGTATCATTGCCGTCGCCACCTCTTACGGTGTCATTGCCGTCTAGAGCAAATATGATGTCATTGCCACCTAGAGCTGCTACTTCATCGTTACCAGAACCTAGAATGATTTGATCCGAACCGCTACTACCGTTAATCCTGTTTGGTATATCGGGCGAGCCTTGAATAATTAAACCGCCAATAGCGTTAGGTTGAACGCTTAGGGGTTGAGTTGGATTTGTTATTTGGGACATTGCCAGTGATCTCGCATAGGGGGGATATCTATCGGGAGTCTTCATATCTCTTGTGAATTTTACTGGCTAAAATCCTGATGTCCGGAATGGTTGTATATGAAATCACTCAAAAAAATCCAATGATTTATTGGATTTTTTTCTCTTGAAAAATACAGATGAAACCGGGAACTATTTAACTATCCATACGTCTTTCATTAAAAACTCAAAACTCTTTTCTATGAACTAGAGTTGCACTAGCTTGGTCTGTCGGAACTAGCAAGACTTCGCTAATATTGACGTGGGGCGATCGCGTCGTGCAGAAATACACGACATCCGCTACATCCTCAGCAGTCAAGGGTGTCAGTCCTTGATAGACATTTTTTGCCTTGTCTGAATCGCCGTGAAACCGGACATTGCTAAATTCTGTTTCCACCAAACCAGGTTCTATTTCCGTCACCCGCACTGGTGTTCCCAAAAGGTCTTGTTTCAATCCTTCAGAAATAGCTCTCACCGCTGCTTTGGAAGCGCAATAAACATTACCTTTCGGGTAAGCTTGACGGCCTGCTATTGAGCCGATATTGACTACGTGGCCGCGGCCTCGGCTGACCATTCCAGGCACGATGTAGCGAGTCATGTACAGCAAGCCTTTCACATTGGTATCAATCATTTCTTCCCAATCTTGAAAGTTGCCTTCGTGCAGTTTGTCTAAACCGCGGCTCAATCCCGCATTGTTAATCAGAATATCGATGTTTTTCCAGGCGTCGGGCAGTGCAGCGATCGCCGATTCGACTTGCGGGCGATCGCGCACGTCCAATTCTAGCAAGTAAATCTCGTTCGCTGAGGAGACTAATTTTGTGTCTGCAAGTTCTTTGGCAAGGCGATCGAGCTTTTCCCGGCGGCGGGCTGCTAAAATTAGTTTGGCTCCACCTGTGGCGAATATCTTGCCACAGGCTGCTCCGATACCGCTACTGGCACCGGTAATGAAAACAATTTGATTTTGGATAGAAATCATTTTTTGTCAGTTGACAGTTGACAGTTGACAGTTGACAGTTGACTGTTAGCAGTTGTCAGTTGATAGTTGACAGTTGTCAGTTGTCAGTTGACAGTTGACAGTTGTCAGTTGTCAGTTGATAGTTGACTGTTAGCAGTTGTTATTGGTTATTTGCGATCGATAAGCTTCCAGGTTCTGATTCCAATGCCCGATGCCCGATGCCCGATGCCCGATGCCCAATTCCCCATAACACCTATTTTATTATTTAACAACCCGCAATCGCACGCTAACCATTGCAATTCCGCCTTGTCGCATCAAAACTGCTGAAATCCAGCGATTTTCAGGAGTAGCCGGAGCTTTACCTACTTTAAAAATCCCGCCGGAATTCAGCAAATCCAGATCGACTTCTGCGGACTTGAAAAAAGTTTTTTCGTTAACGGGCTCCTCCAAAATAGTTCCGATTAAAATGTCATTGCCGATCGGCTCTAGTACAATGGCATCAAAATTGTACTCTTCGCCCACCTTGACTTGCTCCGGCACATTTACTTGAAGTTTGGGAGGATTTTTACCAGAAGTAATCTGATTTTGTTCTGCTAAAATTTCTTGCTTAACTATTTTTTCACCCTCAAAGCGCTGCTGAGAACGGATGGTAGCTTTGAGGTTTAATTCTCTGCCATCCTGTTTCTGGGTGCCTGCAATTGTAGTTACGGTATCAGCGATAATTGCGTTACCTTCGGTTTTCCAAGACTTCAGTTCGGTGCGATAATTCAAATTCGGATATCGCTGCCAGAGTTGGGTGAGGGCTTTTTCCATGCTTTGGCTGTTTAAGCCGTCAGAATGAGTGAAATTCTGGCTGTAAAATGCCATGACTGCTTTGACATCGCGCCGGTTGGCGGCTGCGTCTATTTCTGTTAGCAGTTTGGTGAGTGGGGCTGGAGCATTGGCAGGGGTTTGGGCGATCGCCTGGGGAGTTGCCGCGATCGCGCTTACCGCACTCGGGTGCAATACGCCAGCACCTACAACTGCTAAACATAACAACATTTGAGCGATCGACTGGCCGCCGAAGCAGCCAAACACGATCGCGCGTTGGCGCAGCCCGCCCCTACGGGGGCTACGCCAACGAAGAGGATCGGCTTTTTCGTGCCGACTGCTGGCAAAATACTGAGATACACTTGGCACTAAATTCAAAAAATTACGCATTAGATGATACTTTGGTTATTTGTCAGGGGTCGCGGCGCGGGCAACGGTTCGCCTGCAACGAAAAACTGACAACGGAAGGAGAGATACGGCACAATCTCATTTTAGATTGCTGATTGAAAATTAGCTGAAACTGCCGGAATAATAAGCATAATAATCTAAAACCTCTAATCTAAAATCGATCGACCTGTGGAACTTGTAAAAGAAACAAATACCTTGACAAAAACCCCCCTGCGGTTGTTGGTTGCAGCTAGCGGCACGGGAGGACATCTATTTCCGGCGATCGCCACAGCTCGTCAGTTGAGCGACTGTCAGATCGAATGGCTGGGAGTGCCAGACCGCATGGAGACGCAATTAGTTCCCTCCCTTTACCCCCTCCATACGATCGCCGTTGAAGGCTTTCAGCAGCGATTTGGACTCGGTACACTGCGAATTTTGGGCGGACTCCTCGGCTCGATCCTTCAGGTACGGAAGTTGCTCAAAGCGGGAAATTTTCAGGGAGTATTTACTACCGGCGGTTACATCGCAGCACCGGCTATTTTGGCGGCTCGCTCTTTGGGTTTGCCGGTGATTCTCCACGAATCTAATGCAATTCCTGGGAAGGTGACGCGGTGGTTTAGTCCTTTTTGTACTGCTGTGGCGATCGGATTTGAAGCAGCGGCAAAGCATTTACCCCGCGCGAAAACGGTGGTTGCGGGTACGCCAGTGCGATCGCAATTCTTGACTCGCGAACCTCTAAAGTTACCAATTCCTGACAGCGTACCTGTAATTTTAGTAATGGGTGGCTCCCAAGGAGCTGTCGCCGTCAATAAATTAGTGCGCGAATGTGCTCCGGCTTGGTTTGAGGCGGGTGCGTGGGTAGTTCACCTCACCGGAAATAATGACCCGGATGCTGAAAGCTTGAAGCACGAACAGTATCTGTCGATGCCATTTTATGATAATGTAGCGGGTTTGTTACAGCGAGCAAATATAGCAATTAGTCGATCGGGCGCCAGTGCTCTAACAGAATTAGCAGTTACAGGAATGCCTTCTATTTTAATTCCTTTCCCCCACGCCGCAGACGATCACCAAAGATTTAACGCCGAAGTATTTGCCGCAGCAGGCGCCGCCGTGGTATTCCGTCAAAGCGAACTGACAGCAGAGGTATTGCAAAGCAAAGTCTTATATTTGTTAAAAGATTCCGAATATTTGGCAAAAATGTCTCAAGGTGCTCTTCAATTAGCGGTGACAGACAGTACGGAACGTTTGGCAAATTTAGTCAGAGAATTGTTGGTGCGGTAGCGAAAATAGGACACCGCCACTAATTTAACGAGTTCTTTTTAATGAGGGTAAAGCGTAAAATCCCTGTCTAACCAAATAACATAAAACACAGCCCCATCCCGATAACCAACCATCGGAGCCATCCCACAAAACCGAAAAGCAATAAAATTTACATCCTCCTTAAGATGGCTGGGAATAGGTGCTCTAATGGAACTTCGGGCTATCTTCTCGTAGCCCAATCCGTGACGGGGACAAGCATTAATCTCACTCCAGGTAAGCTGATTTAATTTGTAGAGCGTATCTGCAAAAGCAGCCTTTTCATCTTTTGTGCATTGAGAAAGAGAGTAATCTTTATTCATGTATCGCAAAGAAAATAGAGGTGACTCCTGCTCTGGCGGTAAATTAACAATTTCTCTAGATGAAATCCTTTTCCCTTTTTCTTGGCGTTGATTTGCCTTAAGATGCTTCTTCACAATTGAGTTGAGTCTTGAAGTATTTTTTCAGGGATTGATGAGTAATTTTTCCGCTATTTTGAGCAGCAAGTTTCCAGGGATATTCTTCGTGTGTCATGTTGCTTAACTTCCATGCAGCAAACTGCCCAAACACAGAGTAAACTTCATCAAGCAGGCTCTTAGTTTCTTCGTCGTAAATCGAAAAGTTTATATATTCTGGACATGGAATTGCACCAGTACCATACTTTTTATAGTGACGGTACAAATCAGGAACAACGGGCCCGTGAGTCCATGCTTCTATGGCTTCAGGAAATAGCGGTTCATCGTACAAAGCTAAATGAAAGCCTTGAGCATAGTAAACCAATTTCTGAAGCTTGAGATTAGATATCAGATCGCCAGCATCTTCACTTGCCTGAGCCAAAAAGTATTTGGCTGCATCATAACAACTCAGCATAACTTACTTGCTAGTCATTAAAGGGCTAAACTAGAACGAGATTTTTTTGACACTCCCGCGACTCAACCAGACTATATTTGTCTGGAGACGTTTTCACGGGGAATTGCGAGCCGTGGGAGTTTACTTACATTATACTATATTTTCTCAATCTATGCCATATTCAATTTAACAAAATTAACTACCGATTCTAAGCCTTCTTTTGTCTTCAGGTTAGTAAACACAAAAGGCTTCTCCCCGCGCATCTTTTTAGCATCCCGTTCCATCACGCCCAAATCTGCTCCCACAAAAGGCGCGAGATCTGTTTTATTAATTACCAATAAATCCGACTTAGTAATTCCCGGCCCGCCCTTGCGCGGAATTTTATCCCCCGCAGCCACATCAATCACGTAAATTGTCAAATCCACCAACTCCGGGCTAAAAGTTGCCGCCAAATTGTCGCCGCCGCTTTCGACAAACACTAAATCTAAATTAGTAAATTTGTATTCTAACTCTTCTATAGCTACCAAATTGATCGAAGCATCTTCGCGGATAGCAGTGTGGGGACAGCCTCCAGTTTCTACTCCCAAAATGCGATCGCTCTCCAAAGCTTGACTCCGAACCAAAAACTGTGCATCCTCCTGAGTATAGATATCATTAGTCACCACAGCAATCTGGTACTGTTGGCGCAGCGTCTTACACAAAGCATCCAGTAAAGCAGTTTTTCCCGAACCAACCGGGCCAGCAATTCCTACACGAAAAGCACTCATAGCGATTTTAGATTTTAGATTTTAGCAATCTTGGACGGCTTTTTAGGTACGTTGTTGCGCTTAAGCGCTCTTTCATCAGATATAAGAGAAGAGCGCTGAAGCGCAACTACGTACCTTGGATGAAAGCACTCTTTCATCAGATATAAGAGAAGAGCGCTGAAGCGCAACTACGTACCTTGGATGAAAGCGCTCTTTCATCAGATATAAGAGAAGAGCGCTGAAGCGCAACTACATACCTTGTAATTTGAAATTTCAACTGCGAAACAAGCGAGTGTACTGAGTTTCATGCGCCATGCTAGCCAGTCCCAATCCCCAACTGCAACTACCGAGGTCATCATCTTCTAATTGTAAAACTTCTCGCGCCGTTAAACTAATTTGACACTGCAAATCTAATAGTAACTGTTGGCCCGCAGTTTGACCGAGAGGAATCAGTTTCACGCCCGCACTCGCCAAATTTGCAGCCCAACTGTACAAATATCCTACCACGGCTGCTTCCTCTTCAATCTGCCAGCAAGCCGCCGCAATCCCAAAGCCGATCGCAAAATTGCACTGATTGCCACCAACTTCCACCAAATCTTTTACAATAGTTGTCAAAGCAGAAGGTACGGGCAATCGCAAATCCAGCAACAACCGCGTCAAAGTCCGCCCCATCTGCCAACTTTGCAAGCGCAACTCTTCAGTTTCCTTAGCAGCAGTCGCCCAAGCATTCCAATAACTCAAAGCCCTCAAATCCCCAATCTTCGCCGCCCTCAAAGCCCGTACCGCCACAGCCGCTTCTACTCGCACCGCCCCAAATTCCAGCGAATTTTCCAACCAATTCCTCAAACTGCTCTCGCTGTCGATCGCACCAGCTTCTACCAGACTCTCGATTCCCTCAGAATAACTATAAGCTCCCACAGGTGCAAAAGCTAACTGCAACAAACATAAAAGTTGATTGTTCACTGTTATATTTGTTATTTGTTATTTGTTATTTGTTATTTGTTATTTGTTATTTGTTATTTGTTATTTGTTATTTGTTATTTGTTATTTGTTATTTGTTATTTGTTGCTTGAAATGCCCCATGCCCCATGCCCCATGCCCCATGCCCCATGCCCCATTCCCCATTCCCCATTCCCCATTCCCCATTCCTAATGACTGTGCGCGTAAGCGCCGATTTCCGGCTGAAACGGCACAATTTCCTCTATTACTTCCAAACCCATTTTTTCCAGCATTCCCTGCAAAACAGAATCACGAGAAAGCCTTAAATAATTATCAGCAACTTCTAAAGCTACGTGGCGGTTTCCCAAATGATAAGCCGCCCGCATCAGCAGCAGCCCTGTCGAGGCCCTTGTGGTAAGTACCGGTTCGGGTTTTGCACTTACCAGTACCAAACAGCTACCGTCTTCGGACTGCAATAAATCTCGATCGCGCAACACCGTACCTCTAGGCAAAGCCAAGTGTAGCACTTCTCCAGCCTCCGTCTCGAATCGGTGGCGGCTGCGAGTGCGATCGTCCGCTGTCATCGGCAAACTAAAGCTGACAACAGCATCGGGATTTGCAGGTAAACGTTTTGTGAAAGTTAGCATTTCTCTATTCTATTCCTCAAAGGAATTGACTTCACATCTAGTTTTTGAGGAATATCTTTTTTATTTCCAATTGCGATCGCAAGTAGTCGCCCAAAATATCTCTTTCTAAACCGCTCCCATTCTTGCATACCAAATATTGGTTATTTTGTCAAGCACTTCTTTACAGACGATCGCCATTTTCTCAAAAATGATTGCATACCGTGCAGTAACTCAAACTATAGAACGGGAGAGGAAGAAAGACTAAAACCATCTATATTTATTGATTTCCCGCTTGTTGCAACCGCAGCAATTCGGCTTGAATTCGTTGTTTGACAGCCGGATCGCGTTGCTGGAGCAAAGTGAGCTGATTGAAGCGACTAACTGTCAAGCCATTGGTTTCGATAATTTTTTTAGCTTGTTGGCAATAATTCACTGCCACGCCGCGCATACCTCCAGATAGGCTGTTAATTCCCTGAGTTTCGTTGCAGACTATTCTGGGAACCGAGCCACCAGCCATTCCTTTAATTTCCTTCATAGCTTCCTCCCGTCTGGGTTCGATTCCCAAGACAGAGCGAGCGTAGCTAGTAATTTCGGCGTTGCTAATTTCTTGAGCTTGGGCCGCCGCTCCGAAAACAAGGCTTGGAGATTTTGCGTACAAGTCAGGGGCCCATCCGCTAGCCAAAGCTGCTGCGGAAATGATGCCTGCGAACAGCGATTGCCGCAGCATCCGGTTTAGGCGAAATTTAGAGGTGTTGAGTGAGGTGTTCATGGTCGTCGGTTATTGCTTGCGTGGAGATAAAAATGACACAGCGCACTGAGGCTCAATCTATGAGAATAATGTGGTGGCCAAAAAGTTCCTGTCCTTGAGTGACAATTTTTAATTCCAGCACTCTAGATTTGTTGGTTGCTAGGGCGATTCACGATCGGGATAGCTACGCTTCACGACTTTTTAGCAATTTCCATCCTTTGACCGATTGTAACATCTTTAATAAGTTAACCGATCGCCAAATTCACAGGGTATTTTTCATTACAGAGCGTTCCCCAATTGCCTCTACCAAATAATACTCACCGCTCAAATCTTAAATAATTCTAAAAGTCCTTGACAAACTCCTCACATTAATCAGTCAAATTCAGGTGCGATCGGCTTTCATTCAGTTGACAGTTGACAGTTGACCTGTGACAGCGACCTCTACCTCGAAGGAAGAGGATTGGAGTAATGAATAGTCTGATTTTAATTCCTCCCTACAAGGGTTCCGGCTTTAAACCAATTCTTTCTGGTAAGTCAGACAATTTGAGATTTGAGATTTGAGATTTGAGATTCGGGAATGACTGATCGGGGTTTGGCTCACTGGCCTACAATTGCATTCTTTTGAGGGTGTTAAATTTAGGATCGATCGCACTCATCAATTCTTTCAAGCATAGGACTAACGCCAAGGGACTAAAGAAACCAGTTTTTTCGCTATCTTAAGGATTTGAACCAAATATTTGGGCTGAAAACCCGGTTTCTGGCAAGGGCGAATGCGATCGCCAACTCAATGATTTATGTAATGTTAAGCAGAGGCGGATTTGTCGATCGAGAAAATCCCCTCTTGGGAGAGGCGCACTCAGTGAACCGGAACCCGAACCAACGTCGATTTTACCGAAAAGCGAGCGGAAAGCCCCCGACTTTAGGCGTGGGGATGAACGCGGTGGTGACTTTAGCCACCTTGAAGAAGTTGGTCGCTAAAAAGTTTTATCTAAAATATTTTATGATAAAGTAGAATCATGATAATTCGAGAAGCCAAGCTACTGAAAGGCACCAAGAAGTATGTCAATCTACAGATTAATCTGGGAGCTTAAACAGGAGCGTTGACCGAAAAGCCGGTCGTTAGGTCTAAAATTTTGGGTTCGATCCTCAGAAGTGTCGTTCGCAACTATCCGTTTTTGCGCGGACTAAATGATCCCGAATTTCAAATCTCAAACTTGTTCTGAGCGAAGCCGAAGAATCTCAAGTCTAAAATAGTATTAGCCCCCAGAGCAGTGGAGTTGTGCTTGCCTATCTGGGGGCCATACCGATGTGCGCGGTGCTACTATTTACTGCTACACAAAACTTAGCTAAACTTTTTCAAGTCTCACTATTCAATCAAGATTGCTCTTGAAGGGTCTGCTTCCTGCTTCACCCAAGGGAGTCGGCTCGCAACTTGTCCACAGGCGTAAATTCGGA
>NZ_JAEQDE010000131.1:14302-14654 GCF_020737865.1 Microcoleus sp. PH2017_35_SFW_U_B | reverse complement strand
TCGAATATTATATCACCATCCTGTAGGGGCGGGTTCACCGAAATATATGACACCCAACGACAATTATAAAAACCCGCCCCCACCCAGCCCAAAAATTAAGAATACATTGAATTTAACCATGTGGTGGGGAGGTTTTTGGGGGTTATTGGTTTGGTGGGGGCGGGTTTTTGAGATTGTTTGTTGGTGACACAATTAATGGCGAACCCGCCCCTACGAATTTGGGCATAAAATACGATAAAGAATATTTTATCATCATCCTGTAGGGGCGGGTTCACCGAAATATATGACACCCAACGACAATTATAAAAACCCGCCCCCACCCAGCCCAAAAATTAACAATACATTGAATTTA
>NZ_JAEQDE010000131.1:0-14239 GCF_020737865.1 Microcoleus sp. PH2017_35_SFW_U_B | reverse complement strand
CAGGGAGGTTTTCGGGGGTTATTGGTTGGGTGGGGGCGGGTTTTTGAGATTGTTTGTTGGTGACAGAATTAATGGCGAACCCGCCCCTACGAATTTGGGTTATTGCGACATTGCAAATTGACCGATAATTCATCTCCAAATCCATTACTATTTCCTTTGTTCTCTCCTCTGCACATCTTGCAACTGCTTCCCTATTTTTTCTACCATCTGCACATCTCCCAAAGTTTGATATCCCTCTTTTGCCAACTTCAAATACTGCATCGCTTCCAGATTCTCCCTCATAGATGAATAAACTTCTCCCAAACCGTAACGCGCCTCAGTTAGCTCTTCGATATCGTCCGGTTTTGCTCTACTAATCGCCTTTAAATAGTAGAATTTAGCCTGCGGCATTAGTTGCGATCGCCCTTGATACATTTCTCCCAACATCCGGTAGATGGGCGGTGTCTCAACTCCCGCTGCTGGTAAGCTTTCCAGGATTTCTATTGCTTCGGCAATCAAGTTCGCGCTACGATAAACTTGTGCGATCGCCAATTTCTGACTCGCTGCATTCGGTACTTGTTGCTCGATCGTCCGTACAGCCTCCTTAACCCCTTCAACCTCCTTCTCATCCAACAATCGAAACTCTGTATCCCTCTCCCCGAGAGGACTTTCCGAAGAAACCCCCGTATTCGCCTCCACAATCAACCTGTACTTAAAACCCGGTTTCAGCGCCGGTTCCCCCGGATACACCGCCTCAGTACCGTTAACCGTCATTTCCCAATTTAACTTCGCTTTATTTTCGAGGATGCTCAACTTATAGCTAGTCGCACCCGCAATCGGATTCCAGCGCAAAATTGGCTTGTTTCCTAACAATTTCGTCCGCCTCGGACTAATTATATAAGGAATTGGCGCCTTGTTCCAAACAATTTGATCGTCGCCGCGATCGGGACAATGAATTAAATTTTTATTGCAGTCATCCTTCGACTTTTCGCTAGCCAATAAACAGCTATTTAATTGATTTTCACCCGCTTTAATTGACTTAATTTCTGAATCTGCACATTGAATCGTAATTTGTCCGTTTTGTGCAGTTTGCAGTTTGTCGCCCGGATAAATTGGCGTACCCGCGCTGGGGCGAACATTTCTGCCATCTTGACGCTGTAGCTGCACTTCCCCGCTAATATTCAGGATTTGTCCGTTGGGTATTCTTGTCGTTGCTGCAATTGCTGGGGAAATTATCAGGTTGTTGGCGGATATTTTGGATAAATTGGCGCCAATACCGAAGTGGAGATGAGGCAAAATATCGATCGCAATCAACGTAAATGCGATCGCGCTTGCACCCATAACAACAGTCGTCTGTTTTTTCATTGACTTTTTCCTATTATTGGTAAACGTTCCTTTGCCATTTGGATACATTCATCTTGTTCTGGTATGCTGGGATTGGCAGATTTCAGTGTTTCTTGCCAATGTGTGAGTGCTTCTTGTGGTTTCCCTTTAGCTTCCAGTACCTGGGCTAAAAGGCATTGAGCTTCTGGAGTCTTATTGCTGAGAGATATTGCTTTTCTTAAGTCGGTTTCCGCTGCGTCGTATCGCTTTTGATTCAATCGCACCCAGCCGCGATTCTTGAAACAAGCTGATTTTACTCCATCAAATTGAGTTTGTTCTAAACACATTCCGATTACTTTTAAAGCGGATTCAGGTTTGTTTTTGATAATTAGCGATCGAGATATTTGAGCATAAGCTTCTGGAAGTCCTCGCCAGACTGCTTGTTTCATTGCTTCTCGCGCACACTCGTCTTCATTTAATTGATCGCACAGCAAAGATAAGTTATAGGAAGACTCGCCGTTAGTAGGATTGATTGATGCAGCTAGATTGTATGAAGCTTTCGCGATTAAAAATTGATTGTTGCGGTGGTTTTCCATGCCAAATGTGTTAATCGCAGATGCCAGATGCGGGCCGATGAGTGGATAGCCGATCGCCAAACCAGCTAAACTGATGCTGGTACGCTGCATAAATTTAGTTGGAATCGTAAATTGCGGGTGGTTTGGGCGATTCCCTACGGGATAGCTTCGCTTCACCGGGGCTACATCATCTGTCGGTGCAGCGAAAGGGCGATCGCACTTTAATTCTAATAATTTTAATCCCTCAAAAGTTGGATGCTGGCAAAGCATTGGTATGCCACTCGCGCCAGGAAATTGATTTTCATAGCGCAGTAAATCATTCTTAGCTTTTCGTACTGCTAAAAATAGAGGTTCTTTGAGGGCTAAATATCTAAACAAAGACTTCACAAATTCCTGAGCAATAAAATCCGGGATTGGCGCCCGCATCACAATCACTGATGGCAAAGAAATACCTTCTGTGACTAAATCTGCTGCTATACCCATGCTCGAACAAGAATTAAAAATTAGTAATTCCAATCCTTTGACAATAGCTCGTTTGAGACCTTCTTTAAAGTCTTGTACGGTGACAGTATTGTCTGCAACTTCTTGATTTATATATAGCAATCCGTTGGCACCATTGATATCGCTATCGCTGTGCCCCGCATAAAATAAAACTTGCCAGCCTTTGTCATCAAATAACTGGTTGCGTAACTCTTGGGAATTTGGTTCTTGAAGAAATTGTAAGTCGCAGCTATCGCCCAGATATTTTGTGATTTCCGTTGCATCTTTGCTGACATCAATTCCCTGGCTGTTGCCTAAAACACATAAAATTCTGCCTCGCGAACCTAGAGGTATTCCCCCTATCATTGCCTCTTGGGGAGTTTTTTTGTATTCAGGGGAACTGCCGATAATTTCACAGTTATTGTAGTCTTCGCGAAACTGCCACACATCCCAAGGCAACTGCCAAATCTCAGAGTTATTGCATTCTAAAAATATTTCAACTAATTCGTCTCGGTTGCTAATTTCTGTTCTGAGTTTTACCTCTATTTTTCTGTAAAACTCATCAGCACTCAACCACTTGTTCATCTCTTTTTTCAAACCTTCATATATAATATTAGGCTTGTCTTCAGAGATATTTGTTTTGCCCGCAGGCTTGATTTTGATTCGAGAACTGCTTCTGTGATGTTGGGTGGCGCGACAACTAACTTTCCACCTTTTGTGCAACTCGTCAACCTCAGGTGCTGGCAGCAAGCTTCCTAAATATTTAGCGACAGTTTCTCCTTGTTTTTTAAACTCCGCTGTCACGCAAGAAAAACCTTTTTGAAAATCTCCCGATCCCAAAGCCAAGATAACTGTACTGCTCATAAATTGGATGTCATTGCAGTTAATCAAAGTATCATACCACAAAATTTTCTGTTATGGTAAAATCATCTAAAGCTACTCGAATAGTAAAGCTTTCTTCTGGGTCTACGTAAAAATCGTTGAGCAAAATGCACTTATTCTGAACAGTTGATTTTACTTCATGTAAATTTTCTCCTAGATCAGAGATTAAGGACAATTTAATATTGGTTGGCAAGTAACGATCGCCGATCGCCGGATGCAACTGAACGTGAACTCTGACAGCGCGATCGCTATCTTCGGCAATCCCCACCAACAACGCAACAGTTGTCCTACCCAAACGCATTCCCAAATCAATCAACTTTGCCCGCACGATATCAGCTTCGGGAAACATATCGATACTGCTTTGATGTCCGCGTAAAGTATCTTCCGATCTGGAATTACCACCTGATCGGAATACAAAAGCTGGGTTTTCATCAGGAAAAATGAGCTCTTCTAAATTTTGTTTACCTTCCTCAATTTTCTGCCAACTTGTTTCTGCAACATTCTTTAACCAATTGCGTAAATTAGATTTTACCGGATTTTCAATCTCAGTCGGTTCAGTCTCGGGCTGCGGATCGAATATCGATTCAACAGACTCCCAATCCGATGTAAATATATTCTCCAACCACTGACGCAGATCGACTTTAGATTCATAGATTCTTTCAAGGTGAAGCAAGAAGTCATCCAGAGGATGTAAATCTCTCAATACTAATTCACCTGAATCCGCCGTCGGAGAAAATCCCAGCAATCTTGCTTCCTTTTCATCCTCATCAATTTCTACTACAATATAACCAATACGTTCCTCCCTAGCTTCGGTAGGAACGCGGCAGATTTCAGGTAAATTTATACCAGAATTTTGATTGCCATTTTCTCCTTGTTTGTGTTCAGCCCTAATTGGACAACACTCAATTTTGCCCAAGCCTTTAACATATAAATCTGCCACATTCTCAAACAGGCGAATAACTGGATTCCAGCTATCGCATTGAGTTAAATCAGTTTCAATATCTAATATTTTAAAATAATCGGCAACTACCAACACAGCCAAAGTGTTGAGATAAATCTGTTCAACTTTTTGCGGGTGTTGGTGTTCGCAAGCAAATTGCCATGCTAGATGAATTGCCTTTTGGGTAATTGGCATTGGCAATGATTGGGTTGTAGTAGTATTGTTCTTCATTTCCCGATTTTAACTCCTTGTATGATTAATAGCCACTGTCTTCTCGAAATTGTTGCAAATGAGGCCGACATTTCTTTCGGTAAAAGCTATATATTGTAGGATAAGCACAGCCAAACTCCGTTGCTATTGTGGTAAAATCTTTACCAGATGCTCTGCTTCTCAATATAACTTGACAAGTCAGATCTTTCCGCCCTCGAATGTACTCGTTTAATATCCCATCAGGATTAGTTTCGATCCAGTTTTTGACGTGTTCAAATAATTGAATACATTCGACTGTATGACTGTCATCCTCAGCAGGTAAACTCTCTATTCGATCGATCGCAGTTCCGTCTTCTAAAACAAGTTGTCGATCGTCTCTCCTGCTATTTTCTCGATCTACCCTCACCGCCCAATTTTGCAGCCGTCGCTTCAAATAATAATTGAACCAAGTTATGACATTACCCCGATCGCGATCGTACTGAGTGCCGGTGCGGGATTCGCACAAATTGCTATAGAAAAACTCCCACTGTTCTTGGACAGCATCTTCATAGTAAGGTACCTTGTCTTTCCAGATCAGCCCCGAGTTTTTCATTTTAGTCACAAGCTGATTCAACAAACGTTTTAGCTTCCAAGAATTCGAGGCCTCCTCCCTAATTAGAGTGACAAGGCTGTCTAACTCTTGATAGAGAAGTTTGCGATCGCAATTTCGAGATTTTCCTGAGTCCCCAACAGGATCGGAGTCGTCGGATGAGTGGTCTTCCCCCTCGGAGGGGTGGGATTGATCGTTCATAGTGAAGTGCGGCCGCAACTTTGTTCCTACACTTATTTATCAGGGTGAGTTCGATCGTTTTATGCGAAATTGTGAAAGTTTTTTGGGGCGGATGGTTGAAAGTCTTGCGGTGCGGTAGGTTTTGCTGTGAAATTAAATGTGAATTTTTGTTGAAACTTATGAACTCTCACCAAATAAACCCGGTTTTTGGGGTTAGCGCGTCAGAATTGAGAAACCGGGTTTCTGCGTAAAATCCGGTGGGGAGGCGAAAAATATCAGAGAAACCCGGTTTCTGGGCCTGGGCGCGAGAGGATTTACGCACTTTAACCAAAGAAACCGGGTTTTTAGGGAATTTTTCGACTACGGCGAAGTTTCCGCAAAAAAACCCGGTTTCTGGGCCCATGCGTGAGTCCTCAATCGATCGCCCCTAAAACCCCGCAAACACCCATCCTTCCGTACTTTTACCCAGTGTTTGCCAAAGTTTACAAAAAAAACTTGAGATTTTTGCATAAAACCACCGAGCTCACCCTGATAAGTAAACAGGAACAACAAAAAGGCAACGAGGTCAAACCTCAAACCCCCAAAACACCCGTTGTTCCGTACTTTCACCCAGTTTTCGCAAAACTTTCAAAAAAAACTTGAGAGTTTTGCATAAAACCACTGAGTTCACCCTGATAAATAAACAGAAGGGAAATTACGAACTGCGATCGCACTTGTTGAGATTTATTCAAAAGTCGCATCGCCCGTAACTTCCCGATCGAATATCGCATTTCGCGAGACTTCAGTTTGGGTAAATGACGGATCTACGGCAGTTCGAGAGTGCATAAGTGCATAAATAAGTGCATAAGTGCGATCGGGCTTGTCGATAGAGTCGCTTTGTCAATTTTCAGAACACATTGTATCTACCACGCGAGGATAAAAATCATGGCTACTCCTAACAAATCTTTCAATTCTGCGATCGAAACTTCCCTGCAAGCCGTTTACACCACGTTAAATAATTTTGCCAATGGCGATGATTTTGTTGCCAAAGCTCAAAGTATTTTCGGCACAAATTTTGATGCTGGCAAGTTAGAAGAAATCCGTCAGCAGTGGATTAACAGCGATTTTGCATCTTTGCCTGCGATCGAAATTCGCACTGGTTCTGAACTCCAAGGGGCTAATGCTGCTTATGCGGGTTCAAATAATACCATTTATGTTTCTGAAGACTTTTTGACTCAAAATGCTGATAATTTTTCAGGGATCACCAGTGTTTTATTGGAAGAGATTGGTCATTCTGTGGATTGGAGTATTAACACTTCTGATACTCCTGGGGATGAAGGAGAGTTGTTTTCTGCTCTTGTGCGTGAGGCGAATCTGACCGAAAATCAAATTCAAGAGATAAAGCAGCAAGATGATACAGCAACAGTTCTTTGGAATAAAAAATTTATTCAGATTGAACAAAACCAACAAGCTCAAACTTTGCAATCTTCTTCGTCTTGGAAAAACAGGAATTTAACTTATAGTTTTATTAACAATAAGACCGAAGGTATATATGAAAGCGAATTAAAAAAATATTCACCCGATCCTAATTTGAAAAATTATGATGTTCAACCAATTCAAAACAATGGAGTAATTAGTAATGTTGGATATCTTTTAGGTTTATTTAGTAGAATAACTCCTCTCCAATTCACAAATATTACCGAAGAAATAGCTGTAGACACATATGGCAATCCAAAGGATGAAAATACCGATGGTATTTCGGACATGAAATCTCTTGGTATGTTGCGATTTATGTTTACATCATCTTTTACTGGTAATACCGCAGCAGCAGCTTTTTATCCTTACGACCCTAATAATCTTGTAGGAGTAGGAAGTTTCTCAGGCGATGTTTACTTAAACGAGAAAAAGAAAAACAATTATGAAATTGGAAGTTTTGATTTTCAGGCAATAACTCATGAAATAGGTCATGCTTTAGGACTAGATCATTCAGATAAAATTCCCGACAATTTAGACAATAATAGCAACACAGTGATGACTTATAATACCAATACAGAGACTTATACTGGTTGGTTGGGAAGAAGTGGAAAACAAGCAATTTCACTCATGCCTTATGATATTTTTGCATTGCAATCTATATATGGTGGCACCCACTATAATCCCACAGATACAGTTTACAAATTTGATACGGTTTATAGTTACTCTGTCAATGGCAACCCTTATTATAATTTTGGCTCAAAAGAGTCTAAAAATACTCTTTGGGATAGTTGGGGAAATGACACTTTAGATTTTTCATCTCTCCTGGCTCGTGGCGCCAATAAAGTATTTAATTTTCTAGGTGGCAGCAACCTTGTTGACTATTATTTTGACATGAATCAAGGAGGAGTTTTAACCACTAATGATGCTTATGAACGTTCTAAATACAACCCCGCTAATTACGGGGAAGGGACATGGGATAAAAGTAAAGTTTATAAAACTCATTCTTACGGGACTTTTCTTGCTTATAGCCCCAGTATTCCCATTGGTCCTAATCTTCCATCTTATGACGCAACTATAGAAAACCTAATTGGTTCACAAGGTAATGATTTTATCATTGGGAATTATGCACGCAACGTTATTTATGGAAATGCTGGCAGGGATAACATATTTGGGGGAGGAAATGACGATAAAATTTATGGCGGAGATGGTAGCGATAAAGTTTATGGGGGTGGCATTTTAGATCCTTCTGGTTCACCTGGAGATCAAACAGATCCGAACGGTCCGAACGCAGCTACCATATATAATGACGAGCCTTACTATATACCTGATACTGATGAAGAAATTAGCATACCAATTTCTTTAGGAACTGATTTTGATGGTAATGATGAGATCTATGGCGGTAATGGAGATGATTATCTAGATGGAGGAAATGGTAATGATTCTCTATATGGTGATGCCGATAATGATTTGATATTAGGTGGTACTGGCGCAGACAATCTTTACGGTGGTGATAACGAAGACCAACTCTATGGTGGCGAAGACAACGACTTTCTGAGTGGTGGAGAGGGAGTTGATAACCTCTACGGTGAAGCAGGCAATGATGCACTTCAAGGAGATGGCGGAAATGATAATCTCTACGGAGGCCAAGGCAATGATATTCTTAATGGAAACCAGGGTCAAGATATCCTTTATGGGGAACTTGGTAATGACCAAGTAAGCGGTGACGAGGGAAATGACACCCTATTCGGTCAAGAAGGGAAGGACACCCTATTCGGTGGCAACAACCAAGACATACTTTTCGGTGGCGACGATCAAGACATCCTCAGCGGCGGAAACGATGACGACATTCTCGATGGCGGCAGCGCCGACGACACCCTAACTGGCGACGCAGGCAACGATCGACTCTACGGCCAAGCAGGCAACGACATCATCCAAGGCAACACAGGCGAAGACTACGCCGAAGGTGGCAGCGGCCGCGACTGGATGGAAGGCAACGAAGGCGACGACATCCTCTACGGACAAGATGGCAGCGACACCCAACAAGGCAACGCCGGTGATGACTTCATCGATGGCGGCAACGGTCAAGACTTGCTATTAGGCGGCACCGGCGACGACAGACTCTACGGACAAGCTGGCAACGACGTTCTGCAAGGCAATGAAAACAACGACTGGTTAGAAGGTGGCGACGGCCAAGACATCCTCGCCGGTGGTGCCGATGACGATGACCTCTACGGACAAGCTGGCGATGACTCCCTGTTTGGCGAAGACGGCAAAGATTTCATCGACGGTGGCGATGGCAAAGATTTCTTAATGGGCGGTGCCGACGATGACGTGCTCTTAGGTCAAGGAGACGATGACTCTCTCTTCGGCAACACCGGCAATGACGAACTTTTTGGCGGTGACGGCAATGACTTCTTAAAAGCAGAAGCGGGTGATGATTTGATTGATGGCGGTGAAGGAGTCGATCGCGTTATTTACGATAACTCCCCCAGCGGCGTTATTGTCAACATCGATGAAAGCCGAACCTACGACCACAACAAAAACCAACGCGCCCGCCAAGCCGTCAATCCTGCCAATCCCAGCCCCTATTACACCGACTTAGAACGCGATTTTGAAATCGATTCCGGTGCCGCAAAAGATGGTTTTGGCAACACCGATGACCTGACAAATTTAGAAGACATCAACGGTTCCCAATTTGACGACATCCTGATTGGCAACAGCAAAGATAATGACATCAAAGCTTTCGCAGGCAATGACATTCTGATCGGCCATCAAGGAAATGACAAATTTGATGGCGGACAGGGAATCGATGTTGTCAGCTACCGCCGCGATTTTAACGGTGTCAAAGTCAACCTCGAAACGGGTACTGCTACTGACGGTTCCGGTGCAAATGATGCGATTACCGGAGTCGAAAACGTTGTCGGTTCTGAATTCAACGATGACATTACCGGCGACAAAAACGCCAATATCCTGACAGGTGGCGGAGGCGACGACAACCTGTACGGTCTCGACGGCAACGACCAGCTATACGGCGAATTTGGAAACGATCGCACTTACGGAGGAACGGGCCGCGACAGTATCTTTGGCAACCAAGGACAAGACAGCCTGTACGGAGAAGCCGACAACGACTTTGTGTACGGTGGCGACGGCAGCGACTTCATAGATGGCGGTACTGGCGATGATTTTGTCTCCGGCGACAACGGCAGCAGCGACAGTGGCAGCGGCAACGATACCATCTACGGGAATACTGGCAACGACAGCCTGTACGGGCGTGGTGGCGACGACTACATCTACGGTGGCGCAGACAAAGACACCATCTACGGCGAAAGTGAAAACGACAAACTCTACGGAGAAGGAGACACCGACCTAATCTACGGCGGCACCGGCGACGACGAACTCTCCGGCGGCGATGAAAAAGACACTCTCATCGGCGAAGCTGGCAACGACACTCTCAGAGGCGATGCAGGCGACGACACCCTAGACGCCGGAACAGGCAACGACTACCTCTACGGCGGCACCGGCAAAGACACCCTGAATGCAGGCCTCGGCAACGACCAACTGTACGGTGGCGACGATGCCGACATCCTCCTCGGCAAAGAAGGCGACGACAACCTCTACGGTGAAGCGGGCGACGACACCCTCGATGCAGCCGAAGGCAACGACAACCTCTACGGCGGCGACGGCAAAGATATTCTCGATGCTGGAATCGGCAACGATCGACTTTGGGGAGGTCAAGGCGACGACACTTTATTAGGCAAAGCAGGCGACGACAATCTGTTTGGCGAAGGCGGCAACGACATCCTCGATGCAGCCGAAGGCAACGATTCCCTTTACGGCGGCGATGGCAAAGACATCCTTGATGCTGGAATTGGCAACGATTACCTCTGGGGTGGTCAAGATGATGACACCTTATTAGCCAAAGCTGGCGATGACTACCTGTTTGGGGAAGGCGGTAACGATTCACTCTTAGCAGCAGAAGGTAACGACAGTCTTTACGGTGGCGACGGCAAAGACATTCTCGATGCTGGAATTGGCAACGACTATCTCTGGGGAGGTCAAGACGACGACACCTTATTAGCCCAAGCTGGCGATGACTACCTGTTTGGCGAAGGTGGCAACGACTCACTCTTAGCAGCAGAAGGTAACGATTCCCTCTACGGCGATAGTGGCAAAGACATTCTCGATGCCGGAAGTGGCAACGACTATCTCTGGGGAGGTCAAGACGATGACACCTTATTAGCCCAAACTGGCGACGATTACCTCTACGGCGAAAACGGCAACGACAGCCTCAAAGCTGGCGATGGCAACGATTCCCTTTACGGCGGCGACGGCAAAGACACCCTCTTCGGCGAAGCTGGCAACGACTTATTGCAAGGCGGTTCCGGCGATGACTCACTTTTGGCAGGCGAAGGCAACGATACCCTGTTCGGTGAAGCTGATAACGACACTCTCTACGGCTTCGGTGGCGATGACATCCTCGAAGGCAACTCAGGAACAGACCGACTTTTTGGGGAACTCGGCAACGATACTCTGAATGGCGGTACTGAAAATGACACCCTCGAAGGCGGCGACGGTAACGACATCCTGGATGGTGGTGATAATAACGACAGTCTGTTCGGACAAGTCGGTGATGATACGGTTATCGGCAACCGGGGCGATGACATTGTTGACGGCGGTTTGGGCAACGATTTGCTTCAGGGGAATGAAGGGCGCGATCGCATTTACGGTCAAGCCGGCCTCGATACCCTGTTCGGTGGCGACGATAGCGACACCCTGTGGGGAGGCGATGACGCTGATATCTTGCAGGGAGAATCGGGCACTGATACCCTGTTCGGCGGTAGCGGCGACGACTCCCTCGACGGCGGCGAAGATAATGACAGCCTTTATGGTGAAGCGGGTGCAGATATTCTCGCTGGCAACAGTGGCGACGATATCGTTGACGGCGGTACTGAAAACGATACTCTCTCCGGCAATGACGGTCGTGACAAATTATACGGCCGCCAAGGCAATGACTTGTTAGAAGGCAATGCCGATAATGACCAACTGTGGGGTGGTGATAACGACGATACGCTGTTAGGACAAACCGGAGACGACCAACTGTGGGGTGAATCGGGCAATGATAGCCTGGATGGTGGCGAAGGGGCCGATCGCCTTTTCGGTCAAATCGGCAAAGACACCCTCTCCGGTAACAATGGAGACGACTACTTAGAAGGTGGTGCAGACGACGATAGCATGACTGGAGGTGCTGGGCGCGATCGAATTTTCGGAAATGACGGCAACGACTTCGCCGACGGCAACAGCGGCGACGACTACATCGACGGCGGCGCTAACAACGATACCTTAGCAGGTGGTGAAGGGGACGATCGCATTTTCGGTCAATCCGGCAACGACAGCATCGAAGGCAACGACGACAACGACTTCATCGATGCAGGTACCGGAAATGACCGCGTATTCGGCAACGACGGCGACGACGAACTCTACGGCCGCGAAGACCGAGATTTCATCGACGGCGGCCGCGGCAACGACCAAATCTACGGCGGAGACGCAGCCGACACCCTCCTCGGACAAGTCGGAGACGACAACATCGATGGTGGTTCCGGCGCAGACTCAATTCTCGGCGGTGACGGCAGCGATAACATCTGGGCCCAAGCAGGCAATGACTCGGTTTACGGCGGCGCTGGCAACGACAACATTTGGGGCAACGAAGACGATGACCTGATTTTTGGAGAAGCAGGCCAAGACAAAATCGACGGCGGTTCCGGCTACGACACCATCGACGGCGGCGCTGGCAACGACGAACTGTTCGGCGGTACAGGAAACGACCAATTATTAGGAGGCGCTGGCAACGACAAAATTGACGGCAGCATCGACGACGACAAACTGTTCGGAGGTGCCGGCAACGACTTGATATTTGGCAGTCAAGGGCAAGACACGATATTAGGCGAAGTCGGCGAAGACACCCTCTACGGTGGCGACGAAACCGACTTGATGGACGGCGGCGCGAGTAACGACATGGTTGTCGGCGACTCCGGCGACGACACCCTCACCGGCGATTCCGGCGATGACACCCTCACAGGCGGCATGGGCAACGACTTCATGGGCGGAGGCAACGGCGACGACTTGATGTTCGGTGAATGCGACGACGACACGATGCTGGGAGGTGCCGGTAAGGACACTCTCGACGGCGGTTGTGGCAACGACTTGCTAACCGGGGAAGCTGGCAGCGACAGCCTCTTGGGCAACGAAGGCGATGACAGTCTCGACGGTGGCAGCAGCAATGACACCCTCGATGGCGGTAATGGCAACGACTTCTTAAACGGCAACAGCGGTAACGACAGCCTCAATGGTAACGATGGCGATGACAGTCTCTACGGCGGCGAAGGAAACAACGTGCTCAAGGGCGCAAATGGTCAAGATACGTTGATTGGAGGCAGTAGTTCCGACATATTTGTGCTAGCACCAAGTTCGGGACTAGATCATATATTCTACTTCCAGGGCGATCGCGATTACCTCGGACTCACACAAGACCTCACCTTTGAGCAATTGCAAATCGTTCAAGGCGGCGAGAATTACACTAACGATGCCTTGATCAGCATCGCAGGCACCGGTGAACATTTAGCTTGGTTGAAAGATACTCAAGCCAAAACAGTTGACAGTTCTCGCTTTGTCTCCATCACTCCCGGAGGTGCGCTTCCGGTCGCTTTCAACACACCGTTGAGTATCGATATTTTGACTGGTCAACCTGTTGATAGCGATGATATTTTAGAATTGGTTAGTAGCGGTTCTAGCACTAGCTTATCCAGCATTACTCCTCCATCAATTAGTCTGCCAACCAGCACGACGACTGCACCGATTAGTCTATCAACCAGCACAACTACTGCACCAGCAAGTCTCAGCCTGCAACCATTGACAACAGGTACTAATCCCGCAATAGCAACTGCACCAATTAGTCTGTCAAGCAGCACGACTACCGCAGCAGCAAGTCTGATTCTGCAACCATTGACAACAGTTACTAATCCAGTTACTGCAATAGCAACTTCTGCGAAAACTACCACCAATGACATCTTGCTAAATGGTGGTTCAATTCCAACCATGAACAGTTTTAGTAGCATGGATGATGACATTCTCATCTATGACACAAAGAGCTTGTTAACATCTTTAACTAGCGCTCAAAGTCAGCCAATTCTGCCTTTGCAAGCGGCGAGTGTTAGTAGTTCAATTATCCCAACTGCGAATGCTGCTAAGGACAACAGCCTTTTAATTACTCCGGCTGCAAGTCCAATTAACCCGCTAACAAATAGCGATTTGACTGGCATTTCTAGCGTCAAGTAGTTGTAGGTTTGGTTGAAATCGAATACATGAAAAACCCGGTTTCTTGAAGAAACCGGGTTTTTTGCAGTTTGAACGAACAATAGTTCGGACAGTGGCAGTGGTAGGGTGCGTCAGATGTGAAATTCTGCTGACGGGGTGACAGGTCGTCTGAAAAGCATACAGGGAGATAACTCTAGACAAATCGCCTCAAAAAAGATAGGGTAAGAAAGCTTCTTACCCAAAAATAATTAAATGATACCAGAATTATATCATGCCCATTTGTCAGAAAAGCTGACACGTTCTAATTACTTATTG
>NZ_JAEQDE010000130.1:0-19858 GCF_020737865.1 Microcoleus sp. PH2017_35_SFW_U_B | reverse complement strand
TGACAATCAAAAATCTTCAATCCCCAATCCCCAATCCAAAATCCAAAATCCAAAATCGTTTGACAGTTGACAGTTGACAGTTGACAGTTGACAGTTGACCGCAAGAGGGGGATCTGGCCTCAACGGTAAACGATAGATACAAAAGTTGTTAGGCGATTGTTGACACCTAATGATGCAGCGGGCGTCCGAAACGCCGGTAAGCTTTCGCCAAAACTTGGGATTATTAAATTCTAGGATTCGGACGCGATGGCGTCGAGGGATGGAGAGCCCGGTCATTTAACAATACAGGCTGATTTAGATCAATGTTCACAATCAAATGAAAGCAATGGTATTAACGTCAGAGAAAGGCGATCGCGATGACACCGACTGCGAATTAATTTACGCTCCGGCTTCGATTCAACCTCACGGCATCCTGTTGGTGGTGGAATCTACTGTGTTGAAGATTTTGCAAGTTAGCAATAATACTTTTAAGGCGATCGGCATTTACCCGCAAGAACTTTTGGGCAAGTTTTTACATGGATTTGTCGAGACTGAGGAAATTAAGGCGATTCAAAAAGCTTTATGTGAAAACAGCAATCAAACTAACGATATCAGCTTATCATTCAAAATTCCAAACCGCAAGTCTTTTTTTCATGGGACGCTGTATCAATTAAGTTCGGTATTAATTTTTGAACTAGAGCAGGTTGTTTCCCCAAAAGCGAGCAATTATTTCAATTCTTATCATTTAGTCCAAAAGCCGATCGACAAAATCCACAACACGCCAAACCTGCAATTGCTGTGTCAGACAGTGGTAGAAGAGGTGCGGAGGATGATTGGGTTCGATCGGGCGATCGTCTATCAATTTGATGCCACAGGTGCGGGAAAAGTCGTCGCCGAAGATAAAGCAGAAAATTTGGCTTCTTTATTGGGAATGCACTATCCGGCTGCCGATATTCCCCCGCAGGCTAGAAAGCAGTTCACCATGAATTTAATTCGATTTATTCCCGATATTCACTATCAGGCTGTAGAACTAATTCCTGAGTGCAATCCGCTGACCGGTCGCCCCCTGGATATGGGCTTATCTTTGTTGAGAACAGTTTCGCCTTGCCACGTTCAATATCTCAAGAATATGAACATTGGCGCTAGCATGACCGTGACATTAATCAAAGATCGAAAACTCTGGGGATTGATCGCCTGTCACCACCGAACACCAAAGTATATCAACTACGAAACCAGAACGGCTTGCGAACTGGTAGCAAAGTTTGTAAATCTAGAACTCAGCTACAAACAAGATAGCGAAGACCGGGACTATGCAATTAATTTAAAAGAAATTTGCCATAAATTCATCGCTGAAATTTCTCAATCACACTGCTTTGTAGAAGGTTTACTTAAATCCCGAGATGAATTGCTGGCATTAGTGGGCGCTATCGGTGGAGTTGTCTGTGCTAATGAAAATCTAACAGCCATTGGCACAACCCCAGAATTGGGAGAAATCAGAAACTTAATAGCTTGGATAAAACCTCAAATAAATAATGATGTTTTTTATACAGATTCTCTCTCAAAACTGTATCCGCCATCGGAGAAATTCAAGAAAATTGCTAGCGGTTTGCTGGTGCTTGCCATATCCGAGATGCAAAATTATTACATTTTGTGGTTCCGTCCCGAAGCAATTCAAACTGTCAACTGGGCAGGTAAACCCGACTGGCCAATTGAATTTAAACCGGATGGCACCCCATTGATGTCTCCTCGCACTTCCTTTGAGTTGTGGCAAGAAACTGTGAGGTCAAAATCTTTGCCTTGGCTGCCTTGCGAAATCGAAATTGCCCGAGAACTGCGAGTTGCTATTGCTAGCATTGAGTTGCGGAAAATCAACCAGCAGCTCAACTTAGCTTTGTCGGCTACCAAAATTGGATTTTGGGACTGGGACATACAGAAAAATCGCATGGTTTGGTCGAGGGAACATGAAGAGTTGTTTGGATTGGCGCCTGGAACTTTTGGCGGAACAGATCAAAGTTTTGCAGCTTGCGTTCACCCGGAAGATTTAAAAGCTTTGGAGAATGCTAGGAATCAGGCCCTCGCCGAGCGATCGGATTTCTGTCACGAACACCGCGTGGTTTGGCCCGATGGCAGCATTCACTGGATGGAAGGGAAAGGTAAGTTTTTTTACACCGAAACGGGCGAAGCTGTGCGGATGGTGGGCACAGTTACAGAAATTACCGATCGCAAAGCTAAAGAATTACAGTTGCGTTTGTTGGAATCAGTCATCACCACGACTAACGACGCGGTGTTAATTACCGAAGCTGAACCGATTGACGAACCGGGCCCACGAATTCTGTATGTCAACCCAGCTTTCACGCGGATGAGCGGCTATACGCTAGAAGAAGTTGTGGGCAAAACGCCGCGCATCTTGCAAGGAGAAAAAACAAATAGGGCAAGTCTCGATCGCATTCGGAGAGCTTTGAAAACCTGGCAGCCGGTGCGGGTTGACTTGATCAATTACCGCAAAGACGGGACGGAATTTTGGGTAGAATTGAGCATTGTGCCGATCGCAGATGAAACTGGTTGGTTTACCCATTGGGTGGCAGTGCAGCGCGACATTAGCGATCGCAAACAAGCTGAAGCCGCCCTCCAACAGCTCAACGAACTCTTAGAAATGCGAGTTTTGCAGCGCACCAGAGAACTAGAAATTTCTCAAACAGAACTGCGGGAAAGCGAAGCTTTATTTCGTTCTCTGAGCGAGAGTTCTCCTGTCGGCATCTTCAAAATAGATGCTGAGGGGAAATGTACCTATACAAATCCGCGCTGTCAAGCAATTGGTGGCTTCACAGCCGCAGAAGCTTTAGGAGACGGCTGGATGCGATTTGTTCACCCCGAAGATATCAAACTAATTCAGTCTAAGTGGTCGGAATTGCGATCGCCTGGTGAAGAACTTTCCTGCGAATTCCGCCACATCCAGCCAGATGGAACAATCCGTTTTGGTCGGGCAAAAGCAGCTCCGATTTTTGCCGATGGAGGTCAACTAATTGGTTACGTCGGCACAGTCACAGATATCACAGAAAGTCGAGCAATTGAAAAAATGAAAAATGAGTTTATTTCCATTGTGAGCCACGAACTGCGAACGCCGCTAACCTCAATTCGCGGTTCTTTAGGTTTGCTGGCGGCTGGGGTGCTCAAAGATCGACCGGAAACTGCCAAACAGATGTTAGAAATTGCGTCAAGCGATACCGAACGGTTAGTGCGTTTGGTCAACGATATTCTCGATTTAGAGCGACTCGATTCGAGCCAAGTTACCATTGTTAAGCAGTGGTGCGATGTGCAGGTTTTGATGCGGAAGTCTGCGGAAGCTGTGATGTCTGTGGCTGCTGAAAATAAGATTAATTTGTCGATTTTGCCCGCAACGGCACAAATTTGGGCTGACCCGGACAGGATTGTGCAACTGCTGGTAAATTTGTTGAGCAATGCGATTAAATTTTCGGCTCCGGGGTGTACAGTAACTGTCAGGGTTGAAGATTTGGTCGATTCCCTACGGGATAGCTACGCTTCACGGGTTTTATTTGAAGTCAAAGATCGAGGGAGGGGGATTCCTGCTGATAAACTAGAAACTATTTTTGGACGGTTTCAACAGGTCGATGGTTCTGACTCCCGCCAAAAAGGAGGTACGGGTTTGGGTTTGGCTATCTGTCGCAGCATCGTGCAGCAGCACGGAGGCAGAATTTGGGCCGAAAGTGTTGTCTCTGAAGGCACGAGTTTCTATTTCACAGTGCCTGCACCGCCCGAAGGCGAAGGGGAGAAGTTTTGAGATTATTTTCAGTCTTGAACGCACGCACTCTATATAGGGTGGGCACTGCGTATCGGTGTGCATTGCCCACCCTACTAATATCAAATCGCATCGGAATTATTAGCCGAAATGAGGAGACGGCTTGGCCTTAGTCCCTACAATTAATCTGGGGTAGGGACTAAGGCTAAGCCGTCTCCTTTCCTCTATCATGTATGAGCGCAGCCGGAATTGATATAAGTTTTCTTTCAGTTTACGATGATTAATTTAAAATAAGGGTTTTAATTATGTCAGCAAAGCAGATTCTGGTAATCGATGACGAACAAAACCTCTGTAGCGTGATTCAGGCTTGTCTAGAACATTTAGGTGGCTGGAGGGTGCTGATTTCGCCCGAGGCCAGCAAAGGATTGGTTTTAGCTGAAACTCAAGTCCCTGATGCTATTCTACTCGATGTAATGATGCCCGATATGGACGGAGTTACTTTGTTTGGTTTGCTGCAAAAAAATGCGACTACTCGAGAGATTCCGGTGATTTTTCTGACGGCTAAGGTGCAGGCGATGGATTTGAACGAGTTTGCTGATTTGGGGGTAGCAGGGGTGATTGCCAAGCCTTTCGATCCTTTGAGTTTGGCGCAGCAAGTTGCGGGAATTTTGGGTTGGGAAACGTTGCTTTAAGCTGGGGAAAGTTGACTGTTAACTCTCAGCAAAGGAGGACACGGCAATGCCGTTTCTTGCGCCGCAAAATAATCGTAGCACGGGCTCTCTTGCTCTCTTGCCATCGCGCGATCGAGAAATATAACCATCGCAAGCATTTATTGTAGGGACACGGCACTGCCGTGTCCTTTCTGTGGGTAATATTAATTCCGATGCTACGGGATTTGATCTAACGGGGAATTTAAGCCGGATGGCGATCGGAAATCCGGTTTATGGTTCTCAGCCTCTTGCTAAAATCTCGCAATTATCTTGGTGAACCGACTTTCTCCGTCCCGGAAAGTCGAAGTTTTCGGGCTGTTTTCAGAATTTCCTCATTTTTTTGATTTAGCTTTGAGATCGATCGGTGATTGGTTACTTCAAACCCTGATTCCCTAGAAGTTCCAGAGATAACCTCAGGGAGTCGGGGTCTTTTGTTGCCCATAAAGTCGATCGGCTTTATGCGTATTTATACTTAGATTACTGTTGTATAAATTACAGATTGTTGCTCGATCGACCAAATGGTTTAAGCCATACTCCCTAATACAGCGAAGTTGGTAGGGAAAAACCCGGTTTCTGCCTAAGTGTTATAATCCATGCTTTGAGCAAAATATATTGATTTAAAACAATGACGATCTTCATAATTTCCTCATATTTTTTAGATAATGTTTATCCCAGGTTCTTCAAGTGAAGGTCGCACTCTCAGTAGCATCCGGCTGCCAAAAAACAAACCTGTTGTCAGGAGAGTTTGGTGAGTGACGGTACTTTTGATTGAGGAGTGCGACAACACAACCAACCTGAATCAATCAGGGGTTAGGCACTGCATACCAACCAAACTGGGTTTTTCAACCGGAAAAAACTGGTTTCGGTGCAAGTATTCTAAGTGTTGGCAGGAAAAATCAATCAAAAATAAATTAATAACTGAGGATGTGATTCGTGCTGTCGAATAACGTCGAGAAAATAAGTAGGTCATTTTGTCAACAGCCAAACTCGCAATTGCGACGAATAGGCAAAGCGAAGTCTGAGTAAGTTTTTTAAAGAGTGTGGAGATTTCTCAAATGTCATATCAGCTATCTTCTCAAGGTAACAACCAAATCTTGTGCTATTACGCCAATGCTACTAACCAAATTCAGGTTTTGCGGATTGGAAACATTCCTAATTGGTACTTTGAAAGAGTGATGTTTCCGGGGCAGCGAATGATGTTTGAAGCTGCGGCAACAGCAGTATTAGAAATTCATACAGGCGCGGTGGCAAGTGCTATTTTATCGGACAATATTCCCTGCTACGTGCTGCGGGTTATAGAAGAGGTAAGTTCTGAGTTCGATCGGGTTATTCCGGAAGCAAAATATGCGGTATTAGCGCGCTAAAGTTCCGGAGAAATGAGACGAACTGGATCGGGGGCAACAAATATCTAAGTTCAGTAGTATTTGGGAAATTGGGAAAATGCAGAAAAATCTTGTCAATATCACCTTGGGCGTAGTCACAGAGGAAGTAGAAATTATCTTGGGGTCTTATCCCAACCATCCCCACCAACAGGTTTTTTCACACTCGGGCTTGCGGCAGGATTTAATTGCTTACGTGCTGAGCAGAGTTCCTAATAAATATACTGCGATCGACTCCGGCGAGTCAGCGAACCAAAAAGTTCAGGTTCGCTGTTCTTCAGAACAGTTGCTACAGATAGAAAATTTGATTCATACTGGCATTCGCGACTTACTGCACAGCTATCAGAAGGTAGATTATCGCGTTCGGGAAGAAGTTAAATTCGATTCTAGAGTTGGTAGTTGGTTTAGATAGTTTTCGGTAATTGAGGGAGATGCCGAGATCCTCGGCACTCTCGATCGCCCGATCGAGCTAAAATTGTCTGTACGCAGAGCTTGCATTCAACACTTTTGGTAATCGCGGCAGCCCTCGCAGGGGCCATTGGGGTTGACAGCACAGCGCAGAATTTCCGATCGAGCGTTAAAGTGGCAGCTAGCAACTCCGATAACCCAGATGCCGCTGACAAATGTTCTTTCCGTCGGCAGTGCGGCAGACTGCACGTACAAGGCAATTTTTTGCAGTTGGTAGCGCCCGGATTTGAGTTGATAGCGGTGGTGGCGTTCCAAGACAGCGTAGGTTTTTCCCTCTAAATCCAGATAGTTCCCCGGTTGTGGCGTCCAATCCAGCCGAATGTTCCCTAGGGATTGGCGGGAGTGAGAGAGAATCACTTCTACTGGTAAAGTATTTTGTTCCATGTGCGGTGCGACAAGCGAGTACAAGCTGATGGTATCGCAATCTCCGTGTTTGTAGTGAGGACTTCAGTCCTCTGATCTTATGAGGACTAAAGTCCTCACTACGAACCTTTAATGGCCTTTTATACCATCAAAATTCCCAAAAATAAGTCATTCCTTCCAGGATTCCCCCAGCGCAAGCAGAGCCAGCTAAATAATGATTTTCAGTACCATATTCGCGATGCCATGCTAAGAGTTCTGACATAGCGTTAGCAACGATTATTCCCCGAACATCCTGTTCAAACATACTAATATCATTGCCAGAATCGCCGCAAACTAATGTTGCGTCCGATGGAATTTGGAGGCGCTGTTGTAAATAAGTTAGGGCATTGCCTTTATTGCTAGTTTTTGGTAAGATATCTAGATCGCGATTGCTGCTAAAAATGATTTGAGCTGCTAGTCCCGATGCGGTTAATTTTTGCTGCAATTCCTGGAGAATCGAGCTGTTGTCTGCTTCTGGTTCCAGACAATAACTGATTTTCCAAGGATTTTGTTCTGTTAGGGATTGGGCTTTAAGCTGCTTAAACTGTTGAGCTAAAGAGGCGATCGCAATTTTATCCCAGTTTTGAGAAATATATTCCGCCCAATCTAAATCGAGGGTGGCATTTTGGTAAATCTCGCTGCCTACACCTGCGATCGTATAGTCGGGGGCTAGCAGTTGCTTTTGGGAAATTAACTCGCAGGTTGAAGCATGGGAACGCCCGGTAGCGTAAACTAAACAAATTTGCGATCGCTTTGATCGCAAGTGCTGGTTTAAAAGTTGAGTTGCTTCGTCATCTCCGACTAATGTGTTGTCTAAATCTGTCACTAATAAGAATTTCATTTTGATAATTGGGAATTGTTCAGTTGACAGTTGACAGTTGACAGTTGACAGTTGACAGTTGACAGTTGATAGTTGACCGATTGAGGACACTTGACAAAGGAAGTCCGAGGATTGGACTAATGAATAGTCTGATTTTAATTTCTCCCGATCGGGCGGGCGGGCTTTCAACCAATTGTTTCTGGTAATTCCTTAATTACAAGACTTAATTACAAGAATAAAATTATCTTAGTTTTTGTGATCTTTTGTTGGTTTGTGGTGCGACAGGGGGCGTCAAGCTGCCACAATGGATTAGGTTCAGGATAACTCAAGTCCAGAAGTTGCGCTAGCGAGGGAGTCTGTCAGACGAAAGGCTGATGGGGGTTGAGGTGGAAGTGTCGCAGCTATCGGGGAGAAGGGCTGGCGGATTGATTGAATTGTCGATCGAGCTTTATGACAAGATACAGCACGCGGGCGATCGCAGCAACAGCCCCAAAAGTAAGGGGGCAATTCGTAAATTGCCCCCAAATGAGTTAGAAATTACAAACTTTCCTCAGTCTGAAAAAGCTACTGAAGTCGGTACAGTGCCGAAACTAGCAGCCAGACTGACACCTCTGATCTCCTTAGTATACAACAAGAGGCGACAGAAGTCATAGGATTTGAGATTTTAGATTTGGGAATCACTGATATGGTGTCCGCTGGATTAACCGGACTACGAAAGGTTTGTAGTGCGGACTTCAGTCCGTAAAATGCTGCGGACTGAAGTCCGCACTACAAACCATTTTTGTTATGGTAATCGACCGGACATGATATGATTAGTATCTGTAGGTTGCGTCGCAGAAATATCGTACCAAAAAAAGAGCGAAAATCGAGCGACGCCAAGCACGAAAATATGTGAGAAAACAACGATTTTTTTTTCTTGGTATTAGATCGAATATGGTACAAGGTGGAAGAAACGAGCTTAGGATCGCATATTAAATAATTTACACTCTTGAAAGTGGGATGGGCGTCCCGCCCGTACACAAAGGACGGGGGGGACGCCCATCCCACAAGAACAATAAAGATTATAAGTTATTTAATTCTCATTTCTTATTGAATTGGAAGTTCGATGATAAATTCAGTGCCTTTCCCAGGTTCCGAGAGGCACTGCAATTTACCTTTGTGTTTTTCAACCACAATTTGATGCGAAATTGACAAACCCAAACCGGTGCCTTTACCTACGGGCTTTGTGGTAAAAAATGGGTCAAATAAACGCACGATATTATCTTGGGGAATTCCCGGGCCGTTGTCTGAGATGCGAATATAAATTCTATTGTTATCAATCATTTCAGTTTTGATTGTGATTGCTGGAAAACTTGAATTGGGGGTATTTGTGGCTGGGCTGCTGCTTTCTTCTAAAGCGTCGATTGCATTTGCCAAGATATTCATAAATACCTGATTGAGCTGTCCGGGATGACATGGTATTTTTGGCAGTTCTCCGTATTCTTTAATTACTTCAATTCCCTGCCAGTGTGCCTTGGCTTTTAGCCTGCTGTTCAACATTAACAAGGTACTTTCTAAACCTTCGTGAAGGTCGGCAGGCTTGAATTTAGCTTCGTCTGCCCGGGAAAAATTGCGGAGAGTTTGAATGATTTCTACAATTCGATCGCATCCTGTGTGCATCGAATTTAGCAATTTGGGCAGGTCTTCTGCTAAAAATTCTAAGTCTATATCTTCAGCTTGTTTCTGAATTTTGGCTGGGGGATTCGGCAATTCTTCTCGATACATCTGCACGATGTCTAGCAAGTCGAGAACGTAGCCGCGGACGTGGCAGAGATTGCCGGCGACAAAGCCAACTGGGTTGTTAATTTCGTGGGCAATTCCTGCTAGCACTTGCCCGAGGGAAGACATTTTTTCGGTTTGGACTAATTGCATTTGAGTTTGTTGCAATTCGCGCAAAGCTGTTTGCAATTCCTGGGATTTTTGTCGATCGCGATCGGCAGCAGCAGCCCGTTCTTCCTCAACTCCGATCGCCCCAGCGATAATTCCGATCAGCTTGCAGTCGGCTTCTGTGGGTGCGATCGACTCGGTGTAGACTACGCACACGGCACCCACGTAATTCTCACCCAGCCTGACTGCTTGTCCCAGATAGCTTTTGAGTTGGTAGCGGATAACAGCGGGATCGATTTCGCCGTAGATCGTGTTCTGCAAGTCAGGAATCGCCACAGCCCGATCGCTGGCTTGGTGGCAGACATCGGTGCAGACATGGCCTTCGGCGCGATCGACCTCTGGGTAATCGGGCGGCGCTTGCCAAGTCGCGATCGCGCGCAGCAGCCCGCCTCCGACGTGGCTGTAGATGGCGCTGCTGCCGCCCAAAAGCTCGCCGGCTAAGGATGTCAGGCGCTGAATGTTCAAGCCCGCGTCGGTGGTGAATCCCAAAAAGCACTCGTTGATTTTGCTGAGGCGGTACTCTGCTTGTCTGCGCGCCGTCATGTCGCGGGAGTTGATCGCAATTCCGTTCACAGCGGGGTCTGCTAGCAAGTTGATGCCGACTCCTTCGAGAAAACACCAAGAACCGTCAGGGCGCCGGAACCGACCTTTGAGGGCGATCGGATCGCCGGGATTTGCGAGCAGTTTTTCGCCGTCGGAAATCGCCGAGGGCAGGTCGTCAGGGTGAATGAAATCGAGGGCAATTTGACCGATGAGTTCCTCTGGTTCGTAGTCCAAGACTGTTTCTACAGAAGGGCTTTCGTAAACAATGCGACCGCAGCCGTCGAGAATGGTAATGATGTCGGAACTGTTGAGAATTAGCGATCGCCACTTAGCTTCATTTTGCAGTAAAGCTGATTCGGCAAGTTTGCGATCGGTAATATCCTCTACCATTTCCAAAATAAACTGTGGCGTTTCGTGACTGCTGTGGATGACAGAGGCGCTGAGGCGTCCCCACCTGATGCTGCCGTCTAGGCGGAGGTAGCGCTTCTCGATTTGGTAAGCTTCGCGCGATCCTGAGACCAACTGTTGGCGCAAGTGGCGATCGGACTTTGCGTCTTCCGGATGCGCCCAGTCGTCGATGCCGGCGCCGCGCAGTTGGGCTTCCGATCGCCCCAGCATAGCTTGAAATGCCGGATTAGTCGCGATCGCCACGCCTTCGAGGGTAGCCACTGTCATGCCGATCGCAGCGCGTTCAAAAATTGCCCGAAACCGCTGTTCGCTGTCCCGCAAAGCTGCCTCTGCTTCGACTTCCTGAGTGATGTCCCGCCCCGCCACTGCCATGCCTTTGCGGGAACCGTCGGGGTTAAACAGCGGCACTTTCCGCACTTCAAACCAATTGCTGCCGCCTGTAGGTAAGGAGACAACTTGGCGGGTGCAAGTCAGAGTACCGGCTTCCCAGGTAGTTTCCTCGGTTTCTTGCCAAGTTAGCAGGATTTCTCTGACTCTCGGATCGGCAGTAGCAGCAAGTTCGGCGGTAGTTTTGCCCTGGTAGTCTGAGGTATCGAGGCCCAAAAGTTGGAGGGCGCAGTCGTTAGCAATCAGCCAGCGCCCCTCGCTGTCTGTGAGGTTGACTGCGTCGGGTACGGCATCGATCGCGGTTTTCAGCCAATATTCTCGATCGCCCAGGGCTGCTTCAGCGCGCTTGCGATCGGCGATTTCGGCGACGGTTCCCTCGTAGTAAAGGAGTTCGCCGTTTTCGCCCTCAACTTCGCGCACGTTTTCCGAGATCCAGGTAGTGCTGCCGTCCCGGCGGAGTATGCAGGACTCAAACTCTTTCAGGGAGCCTTTTTTGGTAATAGTAGCGACGAATTGGGCGCGGCGGGTGCGATCGACATAAATGTTTGTTGCCGAACATTTTGCGATCAGTTCTGACGGAGAATCGTAGCCGTAGATGCGGGCGAGTGCCGGGTTGGCGCTGAGGTAGCGCCCGTCTGGGGCGATTTGAAATATGCCTTCGGTGGCGTTTTCAAAGATGCTGCGGTATTTTGCCTCGGCTTGTTTGAGGGCTTCTTCTGCTTGAATGCGATCGGTGATCTCAGCTTGGACGCCGATGAAGTGGGTAACGGTGCCGCTGCTATCGCGCACCGGTGAGATGGTGAGTTCATTCCAGAAGGGCGTGCCGTCTTTGCGGTAGTTTTTCAGAACTACTTTGCAGTCGTGTTGTTCTCGCAGGGCTGCGCGGATGCGATCGACGGCTGCGCGATCGGTATCCGGGCCTTGCAGGAAACGGCAGTTGTGTCCGATGATTTCGCTGCGATCGTAGCCTGTAATCTTCTCGAAGGCTGGGTTGCAGTAGACGATTGGGTTGTCCGGAAGTGTAGCGTCCGCGATCGCGATGCCGTTGCTGGTAGCTGCCAGGGCGCGATCGTACAGCCTCCATACTTCTTCTATTAAATTCGGTGCATTGGGGCCGGTACGATTCGGCGATAGATTGTCAAAAGGAATACTTATATCGATCTGCATAAGTTTTTATAGATTGAGTTTATTATCGATCGCGATCGGCAGCATACCCTGCAATTTTAACAAAAATTTCCTATTTTCTTATATAGCCTTTCTCAAAAAGATGAGGTATGACTGACAGCTTATATAACCCTTAAATTAAGAGGGCCCTCTTCCCAACAACGTCCGCGAATATGAGAGCTAGATCCACTATATGTCGAAGTTAGAAAATCATCCTCCAAAATTTATGCATTAAATTATACCAACAATAAATCAGTGTGCCGGGTTTTTCTTGCCTTCTACCTTGTAATTTTTGCATTCAAACGACTCTTACCCGTTAACTTATAATAGTTGTTGTCGCGCCTTCTCTATCTCTGGTATAGTTTATACCATTTGAGATTTTAGACTTTAGATTGGGACTTGCTGATGAATCTCGCAGTTGGGAGTTTACCTACAGTTGCATTCATTTTTAAAACTAATATTAATTAACAGCGTTTAGTCGGCTTACTGCTGCCGGCAATAAAGTTTTACCTCTAGAGCCAAAATAGAAACTCTAGCTCTAGTGAAATGTTTTTAATCAAATCTTTTTTAGTTGTTAAACGATCCAAACTATTCTGAAAAAAAACCGAGTCAAGATTAATTTTGAACGATCGCAGCCAGTTCGGAAATATCATCGATCGCAAAAGTCGGTGCTAGGGCCAGACACTCAGCGCGATCGCCATATCCGTAAGCCGCCCAACAAACATCTATCCCAGCATTTTTAGCAAACAGCAAATCAACCGCTGTATCGCCAACCATTAACACTTGACTGTTATCCAAATCCGGGAACAGCGGTTTAATTATCGAGTGAAAAACACTTGGATTGGGTTTTTGAATAATTTGTCCGTCATCACCTAAAATCAAATCAAAAAAACCGTTAATTCTCAACTTTTCCAGGAACAGATTTACAAAACTCAGGTGTTTGTTGCTGAAAACTATCAAGCTCAATCCCGACTTGCTCGCCAACTGCAAAATTTGCTTGGTACCAGGAAATAAATCGAGCTGCTTTTCACCTTCAGTCCGATAATAAGAGCGGTAAGTTTCAACCCATTCGGGAATTGCGCTTTCCTCGATCGCCGGATGAAGCATTTTAAAAGTATTTGGTAAATTAATGCCGATCGTCCCTTGAATTATATCTGCCTCAGGCGGTGTATTACCAAAACTTTCAAAAGTTTTAGTAATGCAAGATATAATGGCTTTATGAGTAATTGCCAAAGTGCCGTCAAAGTCGAAAATAATTAACTTGTACTGACTCATATTCCGTTCCCAGTGTGAAGTATAATCTTTAAACATTCAAGAGGTCAAGATGAATGTCACCGAAAAACCCGAATTTTTAGCAACAGACTTTCCAGACCACACTCAATTACCAGACTCCGACGGTACTTTTGTGAAAAACTTTCAAGAACACCCTCAAAGCATCCTCTTAACAACATCAATTAGACCTATTCTAGACCAAGTTCATCCCGACGGACAATACTGCATCGGTCAAGATTCAGGTATTTACTGGCGAGTAGCGCAACCCCCGGAACCGCCCGAAAAAGGAGCCGAAGCACCAGATTGGTTTTACGTGCCCGACGTGCCGCCAACTCTCGACGGAAATATGCGGCGTTCCTATGTGATGTGGAAAGAATTAATGCCGCCGTTAATTATACTAGAATTTGTTTCGGGAGATGGCAGCGAAGAAAGAGATAAAACTCCCAAAAAGGGGAAATTCTGGATTTACGAACGGATTATTAGACCTGCTTTTTACGGAATTTATGAAGTCAAAAAAGCCAAAATAGAATGCTATCATTTGGTAGAAGATAGATTTGAGTTAATGTCAGAAAATCAGCGCGGACATTACCAAATCGAGCCAATGGGATTGGAATTGGGCATTTGGCAAGGAGTTTATCAGGGCGTAGAACTGCCTTGGCTGCGCTGGTGGGATGCTGAGGGGAATTTGCTGCTGGCCGCTGATGAACGGGCAGAACAAGCCGAATTAGCAGCAGAACAAGAACGACAAAGGCGCATAGAAGCTGAGTTGCGAATTCAAGCTTTAGAAGCGCGTTTGCGAGAGTTAGAAGGCAGCTAATAGGTAGCCAGAAACCGGGTTTTTCCGCCAAAATATTCGCAAAAAATCCTCAATCTCCCAAAAACCCGGTTTCTTTGAACCTACCAGAAAGAATTGCTTGAAAGCCCAATCAGACTATTCATTACTCCAATCCTCGGACTTAAGGGTAGAGGTCGCTCTCAAACTGTCAACTGTCAACTGTCAACTGTCAACTGTCAACTGTCAACTGTCAACTGTTGAAGCAGCGGTGACGAGAAACCGGGTTTTTTCGCCCAAGTATTCGATTCAAACCCTCAATCTCGCCAAAAACCCGGTTTCTTGATTGGCAGCTACCAGCCCCAAAAACAAGATTGACATCGGTTCTAATCCAGAATTTGCGTATATTAATTGATTAGTAAAGTATTGCATCACTTTTGTGTAAGTCCTATGGCACTAATTGTTCAGAAATATGGTGGAACATCGGTTGGTACAGTCGATCGCATTTTAGAAGTAGCCCGACGAGTAGTCAAAACAGTACAGCTTGGAAACTCCCTCGTCGTCGTACTTTCAGCAATGGGGAAAACCACCGACGGTTTAGTGAAACTCGCTAAGGAAATTTCCCCAAATCCCAACAAACGGGAAATGGATATGTTGCTTTCCACTGGGGAACAAGTATCGATCGCACTTTTGAGTATGGCATTGCAGGAAATGGGACAGCCCGCAATTTCCCTCACCGGCGCCCAAGTCGGCATCGTCACCGAAGCCGCCCACACCCGCGCCCGGATTTTGCGAATCGATCCGGCGCGCATGGAAACCCAGTTAAATAGCGGAAAAGTTGTCGTCGTTGCCGGTTTTCAAGGCATCGCCGACGCCGGAGAATTGGAAATCACCACCTTGGGGCGCGGCGGTTCCGATACCACAGCAGTAGCCCTCGCCGCAGCGCTGCGGGCCGACAGATGCGAAATTTATACCGACGTGCCCGGAATTCTAACTACAGATCCGCGCTTGGTAGCCGACGCGCAATTGATGGATGAGATCACCTGCGACGAAATGCTGGAATTGGCGAGTTTGGGTGCAAAAGTCCTGCATCCGCGCGCCGTCGAGATTGCCAAAAATTACGGCGTGCCGCTGATCGTGCTTTCTAGCTGGAGTGACGCCCCCGGTACGCGGGTGGTGTCGCCTCCCCCCCAACCCCGGCCTTTGGAGGGCTTGGAGCTCGCAAAAGCGGTCGATGCGGTGGAATTTGACTTGGATCAGGCGGGGGTGTCGCTGTTGCGTTTGCCCGATCGCCCGGGAGTAGCAGCGCGGTTGTTTGGTGCGATCGCGCAGCAAAATCTCGATGTAGACTTAATTATCCAATCAATTCACGAAGGAAATACGAACGATATCGCCTTTACAGTCAGGCGAAATTCGCTGAATCAAGCTGTCGCGGTTGCAGATGCAATTGTCCCCGCCTTGGGTAAGAATTCTCGCCCAGAATTGGGGGAACCCGAAGTGAAAGCAGAGGAACGACCCATAGCTAAAGTTAGCATTGCGGGTGCGGGAATGATCGGGCGGCCGAGGGTAGCAGCCGAGATGTTTAAGACTTTGGCGGATGCGGGAATTAACATTCAGATGATTTCCACTTCCGAGGTGAAGGTTAGTTGTACGATCGATGCTACGGATTGCGATCGGGCAGTTGCCGAACTCTGCAAAGCATTTGATGTCGCCAACTCCCCTGTCGGGCTGCATTCCTCATCGAACAAACCGCCCGCAGTCAGGGCTGTAGCGTTGGATCTCAATCAAGCGCGTCTGGCAATTCGCCAATTACCCGATCGCCCCGGAGTAGCAGCAAAACTGTTCGGACTGTTAGCCGAAGAAAATATCAGCGTAGATACAATCATTCAATCGCAACGCTGCCACAATATCGACGGCATCTTAACCCGCGATATTGCATTTACCGTAGCACAAATTGACGCCGAATCTGCGAAAACAGTCTTGGAAAAATCAGCCGTTGAATTCGGCTGGGGCGAAGTAGCAGTCGATACAGAAATCGCCAAAGTTAGCGTAGTCGGTTCCGGGATGGTAGCGCATCCGGGAGTAGCGGCAAAGATGTTTGAAGCGCTTTCGCAGCACAAAATCAACATTCAAATGATTGCGACTTCCGAGATTAAAATTAGCTGCGTTGTGGATGAAGCACAAGGTGTCACAGCTTTGAAAGCAATTCACGCCGCGTTTGAGCTTTCGGGGAGTGAAAGAATCCAAGTTCCCGCCTGATAAAGGTTCGGACTCAGGACTTTAGTCCTTTCTTACAGGTTTGTAGTAAGGACTTCAGTCCTAATTTATTATGAACTAGCAACAAAAGTTCTTACTGCAAATTCCCGAGCATTAAACTGTGTTAGGATCGAATTGGCGATCGACTAAAAGGAATTTAATCTTATGACAGTAGCTAACGAAAAAATTACTGATACCAGCAGCAATAGCGGTTTATCGAATTTTCGCATCACTGTTGAAGGTCTGCTAGAACTTTTAGATTTAGAAGAAGAGGATGAGTACGGAATTTTAAGACCAACTGAATATGCTTTCAGGACAGCGATGAAATTAATTGCTGAAGCCTATGATAGTATGGGGAACAGTTTTCCTAAATGCTCGATTGGTACAGATGACCAAGGTAGTATTAGACTGGCTTGGCAAAATCTAAATACTGATTGTAGAGTCAGGTTATTCTGCCCATCTAATGCCGAGGGGAAAGCTTACATTTATCATCAGAAGAATCAGGAATATAAATCGGAAGATCTCATTTCCGCGTCAACGTTAGTTCATTGGCTAGAGTGGTTTAACCAGGTATGACTGATAAATTTTAGAGGAGTCACTCAGATGCAGTCTTAAATATGTAATGAAGTGCTATAATAATTATTGTTCGTGGATAAAATTTATCCAATTTGTTCTGCGAATGACATTTTTATGACTAAATACTTATGACTACAAACTATGAATTCGATTCTTTAGCTGACAGTGCTATTGTCTATAGAGCTTTACTTCGGAGACAATGGATTGATGAAACCAGCGATATAGTTTTACTTTTCGCTTATTTACTTCGACCCAATGAGCCTGGTTTATCGGTAACAATTGCCAGTGTTTGTTCACCCGAACAATGTGCAGCAAAGTTCAACAATTGTTTCGGAGTTGCTAGTCTGCAAGTAGGACAAATTCGTGAATTAGGTTTAGATGCAGTACCTGATTCAGCATCCCACGCTCTGATTGTCGGTTTACCTCAGGTGAAAGATGACCGAGACAGGGCTGAAAGATTAGCTGATTTGTTAGCAGAGCGATCGAGAATTGTATGGACACCTTCGCAAACATAGCTGAGCAAGTTTTCAGATTAAATCCGGGTTAAAAACCCCTGATAATACTCGGCGGTTTCAACCGTCGAGTATTTCTTTCGCGATCGCCTCCACCACCGGCACGCAAACCGAATTTCCAATTTGCTTGTAACTTTCCCCCGCACTCGGATAACTCTTAAAATCTTCAGGAAAACCCATCAGACGGTAGCATTCCTTCAGCGTCAGCTTTCGCACCAAATCTCGATCGCGAAAATAGATAAAAAACCTGCCCGATGTTTCTTGCGAAGGAATTGTCGGATGCACGCCATCCACCGAATAAATGCGATTCGGCTGTCTGTGAACTCTCGATAAATGTTCTGTATTCGGCCTGACGCCAGTTTTCCAAGTACCTTTATTCCTATAGCCTACAAATAACAATCCCGAATCCTGCTTTCTCGGATATTCAATTAAAGTATACTCGGATTTGTCCAATATTTCAAAATCTCCTGTCTCGTCTAGAAATTCCCTGAGTTTTGGCGGAAACTTGGTTTTAAGTCGAAAAAAATTGAATTCTTTACCCTTAGTTGCAATAATGAATATTCGTTCGCGATGTTGAGGAATGCCAAAGTCTTTAGCATTTAGAATTTGATGATTTACGCTGTATCCCAAATCTTCAAGGCTGGCAATAATTACTTTTAAGGTATTTCCCTTGTTGTGATGGATTAAATGCTTGACATTTTCCAGAACAACTACTTGAGGTTGCTTTACTTTAATAATTTTACAAATCTCGAAAAACAGCGTCCCTCTAGTATCTTCAAAACCCAGCTTTTTGCCGCAGATGCTAAAAGGTTGGCACGGAAACCCAGCTACTAAAACATCAAAGTCTGCCAACTCGGCTGGATTGATGTTACTGATGTCTGGAAAAGGCAATTCTCCGAAATTATCTGCGTACACTTCCCGGCATTTGCTGTTAATTTCGCAGGAAAAAACACATTCAAAGCCCATTTTTTCAAAACCTTGTCTGAAACCTCCTATGCCTGAAAATAAGTCTATAAATTTCATCTATAATTTAACGTAAAACATTACTAAATCTAATAATAACAGATTTTGTTCCTCTCTCTTCTTCCACTCTGCGCTCTCTGCGCTCTCTGTGGTTCAAAAAACTAATCTAAACAAAAACCGACATCCCACAGGGAATTGCCGTGTATGCAGATATCGGGTAGAATGTCGATCGCCCAAAAAACTCCCAAACTTGTCCCGCAGCCCACTAAACTAGAAATAGCAGAACCAAATACAGCCATTATCTACTTCCTTTCACCAACCATGAGTCAAACCTTGGAAAACCTCACCGCCATCGACGACAAGCTGTCCAAACGCCACATCGACCTCGATCCGGGCGGCTACTTCATCATTTACATCGATCGCGAAACCAGCCTAATTTGCGCCAAACACTTCACCAACATTATCGACGATCGCGGCCTCGCCGTCGATCCCGAAACCGGCAAACCCATCCCCGCCCGCGGCAAAGTAGAACGCACTCAGTGCACGCTTTTTAGTGGCAGAACCGCCAAAGAACTTTGCGTCAAAATCCTAGAAGAAACCCGCCCCAGCCCGGTGACAATGTTCGATCACGCGGCTTATCTGGGACGGGAATTTGTGCGGGCAGAACTTGCTTTGTTGAACGATCGAGAATACGTTCAAGATTAGTCCCAGCGTCAACTGTCAACTGTCAACTGTCAACTGTCAACTGTTCAAGAAAAACCTTGGTACCAGAAATAAGTCACCATCGGAATCACTGTCGCCAACACCAACAGCACAACCACAACAACTGTGGCATTACCTTGGTCTGTTTCTTCAGCTTTTTTAAACGTGCCTTCAACTTGAATGTTATCAACAACTTTAGGCGCGCCCGGATCTGGTTCGCCGGACATCACAGTCGCAATCCGGGAACTAGCTTCGGAAAATGCCTCGTTGTATTTATTACCTTCTCGCAGCGGCACTTGCACAGTTTCCCCAGCTACACTCTGGGCAATTTCATCGCTTAGCAGTGACTTTACCCCTTCGCCGGTGCGAATTGCCGCGCTGTTGGTAACAGTGTCGAGAACGAGTAAAATTTGGTTATCCTGGTCTTCTTTTGCGGGAAACCACTGTTCAAACAGTTGGTCGGTGAAAGTCGCAGCCGTTTCGCCGTAGTCTAGGCGGTGGATAGTGACAAACCTGACTTGTTTTCCTGTTTTCTGTTCCAGGGTGTCGAGCACGCTGCTGACGTTGCTTTCGGTACTCCGGCTGAGTACGTCGCCTTTGTCCCACACCCAAGTTCGATCGCCCGCCGACAACACTGGCATTTCGTAAACGCCCGTCGCCAATGCCGGCAATACCGCTATCTGGGATGCGATCAGGACGATCGCGATCGCCACAGCCGCTTGTTGGAGATAATTTCTCCAGTTAAATAATTGCTCTAGTCTAGTCATCAGAAAAATGGGTTTGAAACCCCGTCCTTTCAGGACGGCTTTACATTTGTTGTTACTACCGCCTTGGAGTCGCAAGAGTTCGGTGTGATGAAAGT